>JAFGXB010000041.1 GCA_016936875.1 Burkholderiaceae bacterium
GATCGGCAATGCCGTTCTGGATGACCCCCTGCATGAAGTTGAGGTAGCCGGCCACCGTGGTTTCGTTGCAGAGCTGAAACTCGGGCGCGGTCACTGCGTTAGCACCCAGGGCCGAATCGGGTGGCAGATAGCCGGGGCGGAAAAAGTTGAACACCGAGGGCGAGCGCAGCGGGCTTTGCCCCAGCCGCGAACCGGGGTTGGTGGTATCGCCCACGGCCCAGAGGTCGGATGGCGATGTCACGCCAAAGGTGCGCGCCCATTGCACGAAGCGCAGCACCGGCTCGCGCAGCTTGCCGCTGGCGGGGCCGGTGGGCGGGGTGATCGCCTCGGGGTCGAGCAGCACGGCGCGGATCACGGCCTTCAAGTCGCCACGCTGCCCCTGACCGTTATTGGCAAACGCTGCGGACACCCGGCCCACATACGCCGGGCTTGGGTTGGAACACACCAGGCGCTGGATGAGTTGCCGCCCGATGAACGGCCCGACATTGGCTTGGTTGGCCAGCACGTCCAGCGCCAGGTTCAGCGCGGCGGGGCCATCAGCGGCGGCGGGAATTGCCACGCCCAGCACGCTCTTTTCACCTGTGGCGAATCGCGGCGCAATGTGGCGCATGGGCTGGCGCATGAACTGTGGGCTGGCGTTGACATTGGTGGTGTTGAAGTCCCAGCCAGTGAACACCTGCGCCAACGCCGTCACATGCTCCTGGTTGTAGGTGTATTGCATGCGGCCATCGGCCAGCGTTTTCGGGCTGCCATCGGCGTTGAGTTGCAGCAGGCCGATGCTGAACAGTTGCATCACCTCGCGCGCATAGTTTTCGTCCGGCTGGCGGCCGGTCTTGGGGTCGCCCTTCTGGTTGCCGCGCATGTTCAGGTAGACGCCCATCGCGCATGACAGGCTGACTGCGCCGAGCAGCTCGCGGTAGGTGCCGAAAGCGCGTTCCTCCAGCATGTCGAGATAGGCGGCCAGGGCAAACTTGCCCCAGGACGTGCCCAGCCCGGTGATGGACACCACAAAAATTTCCGATAGCGCCAGCACCACACGCTGCCGCAGCACATCGGGCGAAGACAGCAACTTGCGCCAGAGGGTGGCGTCCATGCCGTTGAAACTGTTGCGATCGGCTTCGACACCATAGCCCTTGGACAACAGCCAGTCGAAATGCGACTGACTGCGCGGCGCGTTGAACTGGGTGTCGAGCCAGGCCGCGTAGCCTTGCGCCGTGAGTGCAGCGATCTCGGGCTGCGTCGCCGCCATGCCGGCCATGCTGGCAAACCGCGCCGCCTGCGGCTGTGTGGGCGGCGGCAAGTTGGCCGTCGTCTGGCCGTTTGACGCCGCGCCCTCACCGCCTCCGCCACCACAAGCCGCAAGGCTCAGACTGCCCAGCAGCGCCGCACCCAGCAGAACGGCTTGCCCGCTTTGACGCTCCAGCGGCTCCACTGCTGGCGCTTGTGGATCGTCCGCGATGTGTTCAATCGCCTGTTCAGTCATCTTCCCCCCCTACAACCGTCACCGTGCACGCCCTGCAAATCAGGGGAGCAGATTGTGAATAAATGTTATTTCAGAAAGAAGTTGCTCCAGAGAGAGCAACATTCAGAGAGGGCGAATGCATCCCTATGCGGCTCAATCCTTCACCCGCATAGCCAACAGCGCGGCGCCGACGATGAGCACAACGGCCAGCCCGATCCACAGGGTGAACGGTCGCCCGGTTACGGCAATCAGCAACAAGGTGGATGCCAGCGGCGTGAGATAGCTCAGCACGCCGATGGTGCGCGGATCGCCCAGCTTGAGCGCACGGTCCCACAGCAAAAACGCGCCGCCCAGCGGCCCCAGACCCATGACGGCAATCAGCAGCCCGTCGCGCAGACTGAGGTGCATGGCGGGCTCCAGCAGCGCATGGCAAGCCAACGCCAGCACGCCCGACACCAGGCCGAACAGGCCGAGCGCCGCAGTGGGAAACCCCTTGCCCGCCTCCACCATGCGGCGGCTGCCGAGGGAAAACGTGGCCCACACCAGCGCGGAGGCCAGCGCAGGCAGGTAGCCCCAGGCCCAGGCTGCTTCCAATGAACGCCCGCCCAAAATGGCCAGCCCCGCGCCGAGAAACCCCAGGCCCGCCGCGATGACATGCACCGGCCGCAAGCGCAAACCCGGCAGCAGCAGCGGCGCCAGCACCACGATCAACAACGGCCAGAGATAGTTCACCAGATTGGCCTGCACCGGCGGCGCATGGCGCAGGGCGATGAACAACAGGAAGTGAAAGCCGAACAGCCCGTACACCCCCAAGGCCAGCGCGCCTCGCGACACCTTCCACTGCCGCCAACGCGACCATGTGGGCACACTGCCGACAATCAGCGCCAGCCCGGTGAGCGCAAACGCCGGCACATGCGACAAGGCCACGCCAAGAGTTGCCAGCGAGGCCCAGAGCGCAATGGCGCCGAGGGCGTAGAGGTTGGCTTGCGCGGTATTTTTCATCCCGGCGAATGGTAGTGTGGGCAGTGCGGGCGCCTGTCACACTTGCGTCACGACGCTCACGCAGACTCGCACGCTGCACATCGAGGCCCAGCCGTGAGCGCCCCCATCAAACACTCCGTCCTGTCGCTGCGGTTCGCCTCCGCAGCCGCGCCCAGCCAGGACAGCAATAGCCAGCCGGTCGACCCGGACGAAGCGCTGCAGCGCCTGCAACTTGGCGATGCCTGGGCCGTGCTGGCGGCAAGCGGCGATGATGTGCATGCACTGACCAACTGGCTGATGCGGCTGCGGCAGCGCCCCGGCGGCAGGCTGCCGGGAGTTCTCGTCTTTCTGCCGGACTGCGCCTCGCCAAGCGCCTTGGCCGCACTGAAGGCAGGTGCCGACGCCCTGCTGCCCTACGACAGTCCGCCGCTGCTCATTCGCGCCCAGCTCGCCCGCCTGCGCGAGCGCATCGCCCCACAACCCGAAGGGCGCATGCAGTTGGGCCCACACCTGGATCTGGACGGGCAAACCCGCAGCCTGCGGGTTCACGATCATCACTTGCCCTTGCCTACACAACAGTTTCACCTGCTGTGGACTCTCGGGGCACGAGCGGACGAGGTGCTGCGCCCGCAGGAACTGCGGCTGGCGATGGATGTTCCCGCCCGTGCGCACGCCGACACCGTGCACACCGCGGTCGCCCGCCTGCGCCGCCTCTTGCGGCCCCATGCGCTGCATCACCGGGTGCAAACCGTGCACGGTGTCGGCTATCGCTGGGCGGCCGGGCAAGCCTCGCCTGACGGTTTTTCCGGGGACTGAAGGCCGGGCACCGGGACAAGAAGCATTCGCACTGTCAACATTTGTGTACATCTTTGGCAATGTTGGACAGGATTCGGTCAGGTTTTTGCAACCCCTTGGACACATCGCAAGACTGGAATGACTGCTTTCGTCAACCCACCTCGCAGTCAGCAAAAAGGGAACAAACCGCCATGTCTCGCCACCGATCATCACCCAAGCAAACACGCCTTACCCAGTCCATCCTGGCCGCGCTGCTTGTCATGCCCTTTGCCGCCGTCCACGCACAAACTGCGCCCGAAAGCCTGGGAACGGTGCAGGCTGGCGCGCAGGGCGGCAACGGCCAGACCGCTGCCGAGCGCGAAAAGGCCAAGCAGGAAAGCGCGCCGCATCAGGCACCCACGCAGGGCTCGCTCAAGGCTGCGCAGCCGCAATCGATCATCAACAAGCATTACATCGAGAACACGCAGTCGCAAACCGCGGACTACAGCGATATCGTCAGCATCGCCCCCAGTGTGGTGGACATCGAGCCCAACGGCCCGGGCCTGGGCAACAGCAAAGGCCTGTCGATCCGCGGTTTTCAGGACGGCCAATACAACCTGACCTGGGACGGCATTCCCGTCGGGGACTCGAACGACTTCACGCATCACTCGGCGGAATACTTCATGCCGCAGGACATCGGCTCCATCACGGTGGATCGGGGTCCGGGCAATGCGTCCACCATTGGCTACGCCACCTTTGGCGGCACGGTCTCACTGCTCACCAAAGAGCCGCTGGATAAAGCCCAGACCAAGCTCTACAGCAGCTTTGGCAGTTTTGGCACGGGTTTACTGGGTGCCGAATTCGATACGGGCGTGCTGAAAAACTATGGCGACATGCGCGCTTTCATCGACTATCGTCAACTCAAAAGCGATGGCTATCTGAGCGGTGCCAACATCCAGCGCAAGAATCTTTTCATCAAGGCGGAGCGACCCGTCGGCGACAACTCGCTGCTGACCTTCGTCTCCATGTTCAACCGCAACAGCGGGAGCAACGCCGCCATCGTGGGCGCGACCTCCGCGCCCTATGTGGCGGTGAGCAAGTATCCCTATACCGGCACATTGCCGGGCCAGATTCAGCAGTTCGGGCCGAATTACGGCCTGAGCAGCAATCCCCAAAGTCAGGCATTTACCGGCTACAACTACGACAACTTTCAGAGCGATTTCGAATACCTCGGCCTGAAGACCAGCGTGGGCAACGTGCAGATTGACAACAAGCTCTACACCTACGCCTACTACCACAGCGGCTGGAACGGTCTGGACCCCAACGGGGGCGGCTGCGATTACGGCCAGGTCAACTGCCTGAACCCTGATGGCACATTCCCGAAAGGCGCTGACACGCCCAACGGCACCGTCAATGGCGCCAGCAACATCCCCGGCCAGCATATGTATCTGAACTATCGCAACTGGGGCGATTTACTGCGCATGCATCAGACATTCGGGCCGGGCACCTTGCGCTACGGCCTGTGGCTGAGCTACCAGACCTATCACCGCTACAACTCGGAAATCGACTTTTCCGACAACCAGGCCTGGAACGCCACCGGCACCTATCCCAATGGCATCAGCAAGGCTGTCGACCGCCTGATCAACGGTACGTTCACCACCGCGCAACCCTATATCCAGTATGACTGGAACATCACCAGCCAACTGCAACTGCGTGGCGGTCTGAAGTACGCCTGGTTCCAGCGCCACGACAACGCCCCGATCGAGCAGAAAAGCAAGAAGCCGCTGAACTACACCCAGACCTGGAGCAAGGTGCTGCCCTCTGTGGAGCTGCACTACGCCATCGCTCCCAACTGGAGCGCCTATGGCCAGATTTCCAAGGGCTATCTGGCGCCCAACGAAAACCTGTTCTACATCCCCAACCCGCAAACAGGCTCCAGCGCCGTGGAGCCGGAGCAGACTACGAACTACCAGATCGGCTCGACCTGGCGCTCGCATGCGCTCACCCTCAGCGGTGATCTCTACACCATCGACTTCACCAACCTGGTGCAGTCCAGAACCGTGGCGGGACAAAAATACTTCTACAACGCCGGGGGTGTGAAGTACCGGGGTGCCGAAATGGAAGCGACCTATTACGTCGGCAGCGGCTTCAGCCTGTATGGCAATGCGTCGTACAACCAGGCGAAGCAGGACAGCAATGGTCTGCAACTCGCAGGAGTGCCAAAGACCACCGGGGCGGCCGGCGTCATCTACAACCGCGGCGCCTGGTATGCCTCGCTGATTGCCAAGTACATCGGCACCAACGCGGGCGACATCGGGGTCGATGCCAACGGCAACCCGGCTGGCATCTATCAGATCCCGTCGAGCACCATCCTGAATGCCGCGCTGAACTACACGGTGCAGAGCGCCTCTTTCCTGCCGCATGGCACCAGGATCGGACTGCAGCTCTTCAACCTGACCAACAACACCAAGATCAACGCGCTTGCCGGTTACACCGGCGGCAACGTCCCGCTGTTCTACACCAATGCGGGCCGCAGTTTCATGGTGAATCTCTCGGTTCCGTTCCAGTGAAACCACTGTGAGCCCGGGGTTCGTGACGCTGTCACGAATCCCGGCTAGCGTGTGCATTTTCCGTTTTATCCCTGGAGTCTCCTCATGTCGTTCGACACCCTCACCCACCTCGCCCAGACCTCGGGCGGGATTCTTTACATCATGGCCGTCTTGCTGTTCGTGGCGCTGGCCGTCAGCGTGGAGCGCTTCTGGGCGATCTCCCGCATGCTGGCCTCGGCCAAGAGCTGGATCCGCGAGCTCAAGAGCCACGCGCACGTCGATGTGAAGCAGTTCAAAAGCAAGGTGGACGCGGACGCCGACTCGCCCGCCGCGCAGGTCGTTGCGGTGGCCCTGCAGCATGACCTGGCCGACCCGCTCGACCACTTCACCGACCGTCTGGAAGAAGCGGTGATGGATCAGGCGCCGCGCATCGACCGCGGGCTGTGGATGCTCGACACCATCGTCACCCTCGCGCCGCTGCTCGGGCTGCTGGGCACCATCATCGGCATGTTCAACACCTTCTCGGCGCTGTCCAACCCCGGCGCGGCCACCCAGGCGGTCACCGGCGGTGTGGGCGAGGCGCTGCTGGCCACGGCCGCGGGTCTGTTCATCGCCGTGCTCGGCCTGGTGGCGTTCAACGCGCTGAACCAGCGCGTGCGCCTGGTGATGCACCAGTTGGAGCGCATCAAGCTCATGCTGTCCAACCGCATGTATCCGCATTACCGCGAAGGCGGCGTGCGGCCGGCGGTTGTGACGCAGAACGGGCAGGCTGTGCGCCCGGCAACGCAGCCTGCTGCGGTGTTGCAGCAGAAGATGGCTTGACCCCGCAGTTTCGAATGTCTCCAGGTCGCGTGCGCTGGAGCTCGCACGCTTGCGCTGCGGCATCACTGCCGCGGCATTTTTATTCGACCGCCCATGAAATACTTTGAAGCCAAGAAAGCCCGCATCGAGATCATTCCGATGATCGACATCATGTTTTTCCTGCTGGTGTTTTTCATCATGGTCACGCTGCACATGATTCCCGACGCCGGCATCGCCTCGCGCCTGCCCACCAGCAGCACCGCGCAAAGCATGCCCAAGCCGCAGATCACTCTGGCGGTGGACAAGACCGGCGCCATTCACTTCGACAGCAAGGTGCTGTCTCCGCAACAACTCACGGCCCTGCTCAAGAGCAAGCCGCAAACCGACGAGTTGCAGGTCACCATCGCCGGTGAAGAAGACGTTTCGCTGCAGCAACTCATGACGGTCATGGACGCCTGCCGCGTTGCCGGGGTGACCCGGATCGGCCTGGCGGCTCGGCAGGATGGAGGCAGCGGCCAATGAACGCCGTGCTGCATCATGCCCCCACCGTGTGGCAAGATGACGAGGACGGCAAGCGCTGGCCACTGGCCGCGCTGGCCGCGCTGCTGCTCGAAGTGGCGCTGATCGGCGCTGTGGTCTGGTGGAGCAGACATCCCGCATCGCCGCCTCCCCCGCCGCCGGTGCAGATCGTGCTCGAAGCGCCGAAACCCGCGCCCAAAACGGTGGCCCCGCCAACGCCCAAGCCGCCGGAGCCCAAGCCCGTTCCGAAGCCCATTCCCAAGCCGGTCGTCAAGCCGCTGCCCAAACCCATCGTCCACAAGGCGCCGCCCAAGCCGGTACAGCCGCCGACGCCCACCCCGGCGCCGCAGCCCACGCCCAAGGTCGAGGCACCGCCCGCACCCGCGCCCGACACCAAACCCGCCATGCCGGTGGCCGCGCCCACACACCCTGCTCCGCCGTCGCCGCCCGCGCCGCCTGCACCGGATGTGGCCTCGATCAAAGCCACTTTTGAGGCGGAACTGCGCAGCGCCATTCAGGCCGCGGTGCGTTACCCCCAGGCGGCGAAGATGATGCAGCTCACCGGCAAAACGCTGGTGGGCTTCGACTTCCGCGACGGCGCCATCAGCCATCTGCGCGTGCTCACGTCCAGCGGGGCCGACCTGCTCGACCATGCCGCGCTCGACGCCGTGCGCAACGCCCCCTATCCCACCACGCCCCAGGCGCTGCAAGGCAAGTCCATGGCCTTCACCATCTGGGTGCGGTTTCACCTGAGCGACTCCTGATGTCTCACCGCCCTCACCCTGTTCATCCCGTTGCGCGCCATGTGCGGCGTCTGCTGACCGGCGCCGCGCTGTGCTGCGCCGCCCTCGGCACGGCACACGCCGCCACCCTCACCATCTACGGCGCCATGGGCTATGACCAGCATGTGGCACAGGCGTTCACCCAGGCCACCGGCATCCCCGTCAATCTCATCCACCTCAGCACCGGCCCGCTGCTGGCGCGGGTGCAGGCCGAGGCGCGCAATCCGCAGTGGGACGTGCTCTGGCTCGACGGCAATCAGGCCATGGAGACCTTTGCCGCGCAGGGCCTGCTGCAATGCGGCTGGTCGCCCGCAGTGCGCTACACGGCACTCGGCCAGCAACTCGTGCCGCCCAGCCATTGCTGGCAACCGGTGGGCGTGACCTATGCCGGTGTCATCCTCTACAACCCCAAGGCCATCGCACCGGCCAACTGGCCCAGGACCTGGGACAGCCTGGCCAGCCCCGCGCTGCGCGGCAAGGTGGGCATGGACAACCCGGCCATCTCCGGCCCCACCTATCCGCTGGTGGCCGGTCTGTTGCAGCACCTCGGCGAGGCCCAGGGCAAGGCGTCTTTCGAGCGGCTCAAAGCCAACGGTCTGCGCGTGTTCCCCACCAATAGCGTCACCTTGCGGGCGCTGCAATATGGCCAGATCAACGCCGCCGTGGTGCAAAGCTCGGCGGCCATCGGTTTCCTGCACGAAATGCCCACGCTGCGCATCGCCGCGCCCGCGCCGGCCACCGTGCTGCCGTCCGATCTGGCCATTGGCAAGCAGGTCACGGGCACGCTGCAGCAACAGGCGCGGCGCTTTGTGCAATGGGTGCTGTCGCCCGCAGGCCAGGCCGCCATGCAACAAGGCGACGCCAACGCCGACTCCAATTACCTTCCCCTGCTCGACGGCACCACCGCACTGCCCAGCCTCAAGCAACTCGGCACGGTGCAGCCCCTGGTGCTCGACCCGGCGGTGTGGGGGCCGAAGGAGCCGCAGGTGATCGACTGGTTCACCGCGCACATTGCCCGCTGACATCCAGCGCAACGCAGTCGCAACGCAATGATCGCCCTGCTGCAAGCCATGAACTGGCTTCCCGGCCCCAATGCCACACCCGCCGCGCAAGGCAGGGCGGCGGTCGTGCGGCGCTGGGCGCTGCGCTTCGGCCTGCTGCTGGCCGCCGCCGTGTTCGTCGCGCTGTGGGCCTATCCGCTGCTGGGTTTTCTGCTCTCGGCCTGGATGCCGCATGTGCTGCAAGGCGATCTGCGGCCCACGTTCGCGCCGTTGCAACAGGCCTTCCAGGGCTATGCGCTGCACGCCCTGTTCAACTCGCTGTGGGTGGCGCTCAGTGTGGGCGTGTTGGCGCTGCCGTTCGGCCTGTGGCTGGCGTGGCTGCGCGAGCGCACCGATCTGCGCGGACGTGGCTGGATCGAGGCCGGGGTGTGGCTGCTGCTCATCTTCCCCGACTTTTTCCTCGCCTCGGGCTGGATGCTGCTGGCAGCGCCCATCGGCCCGCTGGCCGCATGGCCTGCGGGCCTGCAGGCGGCGCAACTGCTGCTCGGGCCAGTGGGCATCATCATCACCCTGGCGCTGAAGGTCGTGCCCTATGTGTTTCTGGTGGCGCAGGGCAGCCTGCGCCACACCAGCGCCGCGCAGCAGGAGGCCGCGCGGGTGCATGGCCTCTCACGGCTGTGGCGGCTGCGGCTGGGACTGGCGGCGCTGCTGCCCGCGCTCGCCGCCGGCTTTGCCATCGCCTACGCCGAGTCGCTGCGCAACTTCGCGGTGGTGGCCACGCTGGGCGCGAGCAGTGGCTTCACCATGGGCACTTACGCCATCTATCAGGCGGTGAACGGCATGCCGCTGAACTTTCCGCTGGCCGCCGCCACCTCGTGGCTGCTGCTGGCGCTGGTGGTTCCGGCGCTGGTGCTGCAAAACCGGGTGGGGCGGCGCGCCAGCCTGCATCAAACCCTTGGGGCCCGGCACCGGCCCGCGGCGCGGGTGCGTTTGGCGCGCGGTCATCAACTGCTGTACGGCGCGCTGTTGCTGGCGCTGGCCGCCTTCGCCCTGGCGCTGCCCACCCTCGCCGCGCTGGGTGTAGCCTGGCCCAAAGCGGGCTGGGTGCAGATTGCCGCGTCGCTGCCGCCGCTGCTCGCGGCCATCGGCTATTCGCTGCAACTGGCGCTGGTCGCGGCAAGTATCACCGTCTGCATCGCCCTGCCCATTGCCTGGCTGATTGCCCGGCCGGGGCGCGTGGGCCGCCTGCTCGACGTGGCCTTGCTGGCGATGATGGCGTTGCCGCTCATCGTGCTGGCCGCCGCCTATCTGCAGGCTTACAACCAGCCCTACGCGCCGCTGTATGGCGGCAGCCTGTTGCTGTCCATGGCCTATGTGGCGCTGGCCGTGCCCGCCACCAGCCGCGTGCTGCTGGGGCCGGTGGCGCAGTTGCATCGCTCGCTGGCCGACGCCGCGCGGGTGCATGGCCTCTCGCGCGCGCAAACCCTGCACCATGTGCATCTGCCCTTGCTCGCCGGGCCACTGTTCTATGGCTGGCTGCTGGCGGTGCTGTCCATTGCCTTCGAGCTGCCCGCCTCCGAGCTGCTCTACCCCGCCGGGCACCCGCCGCTGGCCGTGGCCTTGCTGCAATACGCCGGCGGCTTTCAGCTTCACCAGCAGGCACGGCTGCAGGTGCTGGGCATGGCCGTGTTGCTGGCTTTTGCCTTGCTGGCACGCTGGGCCTATCAACGCTTCACCCCACCCGCCTGGCGTCACCTCGGGCGCGACTGAACCATGACCCTGCTCCACATCGACTCCGCCCGCAAGCGCTTCGGCAGCACCACGGCGCTGCACAACGTCAGCCTGCAATTGCAGGAGGGCGAAATCCTCTGCCTGCTGGGTCCCTCGGGCTCGGGCAAGACCACGCTGCTGCGCCTGGTTGCCGGGCTGGAACGGCTGGACGGCGGCAGCATGCGCCTCGGCCCCACCGTGGTGGACGCTGCGGGCGGCGCCTTCCTGCCGCCAGAGCAACGCCAGCTCGGCATGGTGTTCCAGGACTACGCGCTGTGGCCGCACTTGAGCGCGCTCGACAACGTCGCCCTGCCGCTGCACCGCCTGGGGCGCGACAAATCACGCGAGCAGGCCCGCGCCATGCTGGCCGACGTGGGCCTGGCCGATCTGGCCGCACGCCATCCGCATGCCCTTTCCGGCGGCCAGCAGCAGCGCGTGGCGCTGGCACGGGCGCTGGCGGTGCGGCCCCGGCTGCTGCTGTGCGACGAGCCGCTGTCCAACCTCGACGCGGGCTTGCGCGAGGAACTGCGCGACCTCATCGGCAGCGTGGTGCGCGAGCATGGCATCAGCGCGCTCTACATCACCCACGACCACGGCGAAGCCCTGGCCCTGGCCGACCGCGTGGGCGTGATGGCGCAGGGCCGCCTGCTGCAGCTCAGCAGCCCGCGCGAGCTGCTGCGCCAGCCCGCAACCGATTTTGTCGCCCGCTTCACCGGCGCGCAGGGGCCGTGGCCGGTGCGGCTGCAGGCGGGACGCTTGCATGCGCCCTGGGGCGAGGTGGCCGCGCAGCCCGGCCACGCCGCGCTGGCCGATGGCGCCTACGCCCTCTATCTGCGAACGTCGGCGCTGCAATGGCCCGGCGCGGCGCAAACGCCTGTCGCTCCGCCCTCCTTGCCGTGCGAGCCCTCCAGCCCGCGCTGGGCCGTGCAGGCGCGCGTGCTCAGCCATCACACCCTGGGCGAACACACCGAACTGCGCATCGACCTGTGCGGTGTCACACTACGCCTGCCCATGCCTGACGCACCGCCGCATTCCACAGGCAGCACCGTGGCCCTGCGCATCGCCGCAGCACACACTTTGCTCTACCCGATCACCACCACAACACCCGAGGAACTGGCCGCATGAATGCAACCCAATGGGGCGGGATGACCGCCATCTTTCTGGCTTCCGCCGTTGAGTGGGTGGAAGCCTTCACCATCGTGCTCGCCGTGGCGCTGACCATTGGCTGGGCGCGTGCCGCGGGGGCCGCCGCCGCCGCGCTGGCCGTGGTCGCCGCGCTCATCGCCGTCACCGGCGCGGGGCTGAATGTCGTGCAGGCCGACATCAACATCATTCGCGCCGCCATCGGGCTGTTTTTGCTGCTGTTCGGCCTGCGCTGGTATGTCAAGGCCATTCGCCGCTACGCCGGGCGCACCAAGCTGCACGACGAAGCCAAGGAGTTTGCCGAGACCCGCGAAAAAATCGACCACGCTGAACACCGTGTCGCCTGGGCCGTGGCCTTCAAAGGCGTGCTGCTCGAAGGCCTGGAGGTGTGGCTGCTGGTGGTGGCGCTGGGCCGCGGCATCAGCTACGGCCAGGCCACAGGCAGCGCCGTGGCCGCGCTGCTGGCGGTCATCGCCGTGGGACTGGTGCTGCGCCAGCCGCTCACCCGCGTGCCCGAAAACACGCTCAAATTTCTCGTGGCCTGCGCCCTGCTGTCGTTCGGCACCTTCTGGAGCCTGGGCGGCCTGCTGGAGGAAGCCCGCGTCTGGCCGCTGGGCGACGCCACGCTGCTGATGCTGTTTACGGTGTATGTGGTGGCCGGGCGTTTGTCGGCCTTCAAGCTGCGCGTACCGCAACTCGCCACCCCTGGAGCCCGCGCATGAAAAAAGTCCTGCAACTCATTTTCGGCGATGCCCGCAATGTGGCCTCAGTGGCCGCCGCCGTGGCGCTGGCCTGGGCCGTCGCAATCGCTCTGCCCGCCGCCAGCGGCTGGGTACTGGTGGCCGCACTCATCGTCGCGGCGGTCTGGCAGGCGGCTTGAGCGCCGCCTCGCCATGCAACGCTCACTTGGCCTTTTTCGGCCTGCCGGTCTTGATGGCGGGCACGGCGTCCAGCGCGGCCAGCAAGGCGGCGTCGTTGAGCGTGGTCAGCACGGCGATGCCGGCGCGCAGCACCTCGCTTTTCTTCGCGGGGCGGGTGAGCTTGACCAGCCGGGCCTTGATGCCATCGAGCGCCTCGTATTCCGCGCGGGGGATGGTGAAGCTGTCGCGCACGAGCTTGATTTTTGGCGGCTTGGCGGCGGGGGATAGGGCCGTGGTGGCCGCAGGTGTCGGCTTGAGCACCTTGGCGACCTTGACCGGTGCGCTCTTGCGCGCAGGCGCACGGCTGGCGGCTTGCGCTGGCATGGTCTTGGCAGTGGATTTCACGGCGGACTTGGCGGCGGAAGCGGGCTTGACGGCACCGCCGGTTTTCCGCGCGGCCGACGTTGCCGGGCGCGGCGCAGCAGGGACGGGTTTACGGGGCTTGGCGGCAGGGCTGGTTTTGGCTGC
>JAFGXB010000005.1 GCA_016936875.1 Burkholderiaceae bacterium
GGCAGAGCTGGCTGTGCGGCTGGATGGTCTGGCCCAAGGCGGCAGTCAGCTGCGGGCCGTCCAGTGGCATGGTGTGGTTGCAATTGCAGACCAAGGTCTTCATGGTGGAGAGGTGGGCGTATTGGAAGGCGAGTCTGCGGGCGTATTGGAAGGCGAGTCTGCGGGCGTATCGGGCAGGGTGTCCCGCCCAGGCTGCGCGGCTGCGGGGGGCGCGGACGGCAGAGTGGGAATGGGGGCTTGCGGGGTAAGAGCCGCACGCGCGGCGGCCGGTTGCTCCAGAGGAGTTGCCGCGGCGGCTTCGGGCAGGTCGAGCCCCAGATTTGGAGTCAGTTTCAGACGCGCCAGAAGGCCGGGCGGAACGGGGCTTGCGGTGTTGTAGTCGTCGATATAGGTATCGAGCCCGTCCATGACATTGAACTGCGGGTCGGCAAACAGCTTGTGCAGGGCCGCACGGCGCACGCCCTCGTCCACGCCCTTGGCGATGAAGCGTGTCAGATCGGCGCTGTGGTCGAGCGGCGCCAGTTCGTCCAGGGTGGGCGGTGGCGGCTGATCGGCTGCGGGCGTTGGAACGGGCGGGGAGGCCGCGGGAGCGGGCGGCGCCGCGAGGGCGGAATCTGCCCCGGCCTGCAGCTTGCGCCGCGACCAGCGCGACAGAAAACCGGAGTCGTCGGGGGAGCTGGGTGCGCTCATAAACAGCAGGCCGGAGGGTCGTCGCGGTCGCCCCCTGCAGTCGGCGCATTACCGCCGGGCACAGTGCGCTCGCCCGGGGCGAGAAAACTCTGCGGACGACGGCGCTTGCGCGGCTCGGGTTTGTAGTGCTGCGAGGCAAAATCGGCCAGCCAGTTGGCCACCGCGGCGGGGAGCGGTGCGATCTCGATGGTTTCGCCGGCGTCCATCCAGCGGGCGGCCTCGTTGTAGGACAAGGTGACTGCCTGGATGCTCGGCAACCCTTCGGACGCCTGGCGTGGGTCGTCACAGTCCGGCTCGGCCGCTGGCGTCCACCAGACAAACCAGCTCGGCTGCGGAGACGTCAGGTTGAGGTGATAGCCCTCGGCTTCGTCACGAAACAATTGCACGCTCCACCCCGGATACAGCCACTGCGACTGCGCCCCTCCCCATTCCAGGCAGATTGGTTCAGCCCCTTGTACCGCGCCGGCCATTGCGGCGGGCAGCACATCCCGCACGCTCCAGCGCCAGCGCTGCCAGCGGTTGTTCAGCTGGTCGCGCTGCATCAGCACGGCAATGGGCCATGCGGCAGAGGGAGAAACGGCCCCGTTCATGCAGGCATCCGTTCCAGCGGCTCGGCAATGAAGCGATGCGGCGCGGTGTATTGCAGAAAGTGCCGGTTGGTGCAGCGGGCGAACAGGGCGATGCCCAGGCGCTCGGCGATGTCGTAGCCCATTTGCGTCACGCCGGAGCGCGACACCAGGATGGACACCCCCATCAGCGCACACTTGATGACCATCTCCGAAGTCAAGCGGCCGGTGGTGTAGAACACCTTGCCTGCACCGCCAACGCCATGCAGCCACATCCAGCCCGAGATCGCGTCCACCGCGTTGTGGCGGCCCACATCCTCGGTGAACATCAGCAGCCGTCCCGCCTCGAACAGCGCGCAGCCGTGCACTGAACCTGCGCTCTTGTAGAGCGAGTCGTGCAGGCGCATGGCATCGAGCAGGGCGTACAGCTCGCTCTGGCTGAGGCGGGTTTCGGCATCGAGTGCGGCGTTGTCGACTTCGTCCATGAGGCTGGCGTAGACCGTGCCCTGACCGCAGCCTGTCGTGACGACACGCCGGCCTGCCGTGCGCTGCGTCAGGTCGGCAATGCCGCCGCGGCTGGTGATGGAGCAGGCCTCCACCTCCCAATCGACTTGCACACTGGCGATGTCGGCAATGGAGCGCACCAGACGCTGATTGCGCAGATAGCCCAGCGCCAGCAACTCGGGGGCAGCGCCCACGGTCATCAGGGTGACGAGTTCCTGCTTGTCGAGATACAGGGTGAGCGGGCGCTCAGCCGGTATGTGAACCTCCTGCGTTTGCCCAAACTCATTGCGCACCGACACCGCACGGGTGAGCGCCTCGCGCGCATCACTGAGTTGCGGAATGCGTGGCTGCGGGTCAGGCGCAGCAGGGGAAGACGGAAACGCGGACTGGGCCATCAAGACATTTTTTGGACGGTTGCGAATCAGGACAGGACAGGCAAGCAACCAGCCCCTCGCGACCTCCAGAGACTGCGCCTTACTTCTGTGTCGCTGCCGCCGGGGTGATTGCGGCGGATTGTGCCGCCACATAAGGACCAGGATTCACACAGGGTGCGGTAGCAACCGGAGGCTGGGTCGTCTTGCCTTGCTCTTTCGACTGAGCGTAATAGAACGCAGCCACTTTGTCCTGGGCCTCGCACAACTGATAGGCGGAGACCTTGTCAGTCCACTTGCCCTTGGCGGCGGCCTCTTCGGCCTTGGCTTTGGCTTCCGGGCTGGGTGGCGGCAATTTGGCCCAGGCGGCGGTGCCGCAAGCCAGCGATACGGCCACGATCACTCCACGCATGCATCGCATCATCATCTCCTCAAGCCTTGGGTTTGATCAGGGGCACAGGTGCCTGTGCATTCGCGCCGCTGCGCTGGGCGGGAATTTTCCCGGATTGAACCGCGTCCAGCCACAATGCATGATGCTGCTTCGCCCAACTTTCATCCACATAGCCGGTGCGCATGCCATCGAGCGCGCCCTCCGTGCCGATGGTGCCGATGTAGATGTGCCCGAACGCCATGGCCATCAGCAAGATGGTGGACGTTGCATGGAGAATTTCCGCCACCTGCATTGCGCCGCGGGTGTAGGGAAAGTTGGGCACCAGCTTATCGAGCACCAGGCCCGACGCCACCGCAAGCAGGCCGAAGAACAACACGCCGACCCAGAACCAGATTTTCTCGCCCGCGTTGAACCGCGCGGACGGCGCTTCGCCGCCGCCAAACAGCCCCCCCCCCTTGGCGAGCCAGGCCAGATCGGTCTTGCTGGGCAGGTTGTCGCGCACGAAGGTCAGCAGCACGATGACCAGCGACAAACCAAACAGCGGCCCGACAAAGTTATGGAGTGTCTTGAGCGCGTAGGCGAGCCAGCCGAACAGCGACGCGCCCAGGATAGGGAGCAGGAAGAATTTACCGAACATGATGACGATGCCCGACACCGCAAGGGCGATGAACGAAAACGCCAGCACCCAGTGCATGAAGCGCTCGAACGGCGTGAACCGCTCGATCTTGCGTCCCGTTGGCTTGTGCTCCAGCCGAATTTTTCCTCGGAACAAGTAGAACGCGGCGATGCCCAGCACCGCAATGATCAGCAGCCAGCCCCCGACCGGAATCAGCAGCAGATTGCGCGTTTGCCGCCACGCCTCGCCGGCCGACGTCGAGGCTGAACCGGGATAGGACGTTTGCGGCTGAATCAGCACCCCGGCCTCGGGGTCAGGCAGGCTGGTGAAACCGGCTTGCTGCTTGATCTCACGCCACATCGGCGCGTTATTTCCCGGCTGCACTTGCGCACGTTCGCCGTTGGTTTGCTGCAGGTAGCCGGGGAGGGTTGAAGCGCCGGGAGGACCCGCCGGTTGATCCGCAGGCTGCGTCGTTCCAGCCTGCGTTGCCGGTGTGACGGTGGACGCCTCCGCAGCACGCGCGGCAGACGCGCCAACAACCATCGCCAAGACCAAACCGGCAGCGGGAAGAAAACGGGAAAAGAATCTGGACATGGCCCGCTCCTAGCGCATGCGCACGTATTCGTTCTGATTCTGGGCGCGGCGGTCGATTTCACGCTGCCAGCTGGCCTTGTCCCCCACTTTCCAGTCTTTTTCGGTGAAGGCAGGATTGGCGCCCATCCAGGGGTCCTGCGACGGCGGCGCACCA
>JAFGXB010000042.1 GCA_016936875.1 Burkholderiaceae bacterium
ACCTGCAGGTGCCCCCACTGCTGCAGGCGGCCTCCCTCCAGAACGCCGCGCCGACTCCTGGCAAAGCACCCCGTGGGTTGAACTCGACCTGCCCCCGCATATGCGCAACGGCCAAGGCCGCGGCCGCCGCCCCGCAGCAGCCGGTGGCGGTGGTGGGCAAGGCCAGGGCTTCGGCGGCGGACGCCCCTCCACGGCAAACGGCAACAGCTTCGGCGGCGGCCAACGCCGTTCAGGCGGCGGTCAGCGCAGCCGTTGATGCAAAATTTGCGATCGGGCAATTCCACGAGGAGCGCCCGGTCGCTTTTCAGCTGTAGGGGAATTTTCGGCACATAGCATTCTGTGCATCTATTTAGTCTCGTTGCCGGAGTGTCCCGCATGTTCAAGTCTCCCCTCAGTCATCTCAGCGTCATGGCGCTGATTGAAGGTTCCTCGCTGATCGCGCTGGTGCTGCTGGCCGTGCCGCTCAAATACCTTGCAGACTGGCCGATCGGGGTGAAGATCATCGGGCCGATTCATGGCGCCTTGTTCATCTGGGCGACGATCGCGTTGTTTGTGACCCTGTCTCGCGGACAGTTGACGCCTCTGCGCGGGGCTGGCGTGTTTCTGGCGTCGCTCATTCCATTTGGCGGCCTGTGGTCGCACCGCATGATGCGGCGCCAGCTTGACGCAACCCCCATCACCGCTTAGCGCCTATTGCAAAACGAGTTGTACCGCCCCGCTGTGGGTGAAGGGGATCTGCAGCAGGGTCTGCCCGATTTCTGCGGTGCCCTTGATGACGTAATGCACCATGCCGTCGGGCGGCAGGGTGACGGCGAGACTCAGCAGCGTTGCGCTGTCCACGTTGACCTGCACCGGAACCTGCGCCTGCTGTTGCGCCGCAATGGTGACCGGCGCCGTGCTCACGCCCCGCGCCACGTCCAGACCGTTGAACTGGAGTTGGAACCGCAGTTTTTGCAGTGGCAGAGCCAGGCCGCCGGGGTTGCGGAGATTCAGGGTGAGATCGAGGATGGCCGTGGTGCCTTGCAGCGCGACACCGTCCACGCTGCGCAGCGACACCTCGGGAGCCGCCGTTTGCGCGGCCTGCGCCTGGGCCTGCACCGGCCAGGCCACAGAGAATGTCCACCCCAGCACCCACCCCAGCGCAAGCAGCAGTGCGAGCAGTTCGACGCGCGCGCGAAGCCGCAACGGCATTTCAGTGGCCGGCGAAATCCACCAGGGTAAATAGCGGCAGTCCGGCGTTGCGCAGCAAAGCGGAGCCGCCCAGCTCGGGCAGATCGACAATGGCTGCGCCTTCCACCACGCTGGCGCCGAGTTTTTCGAGCAGGCGCTTGCCCGCCATCATGGTGCCGCCGGTGGCGATGAGGTCGTCGATCAGCAGCACGCAGTCGCCGGGCCGCACCGCGTCGGTGTGAATTTCCACCGTGGCGCTGCCGTATTCCAGCTCGTACTCCTCGGACACGGTGTCGAACGGCAGCTTGCCTTTTTTGCGGATGGGAACAAAGCCGATGTTGAGCTCATAGGCAATCACCGCGCCAAGAATGAAGCCGCGGGCGTCGATTCCGGCCACTACGTCGGGCCGCAGATCCGGGGCCATGTAGCGATGGACAAACTGGTCGATGAGCACGCGGAACACGCGCGGGTTCTGCAGCAAGGGGGTGATGTCGCGGAACTGCACGCCGGGCGATGGCCAGTCGGGTACGGTGCGGATGTGTTGACGCAAATAGTCGATGACGTTCATGATGAAACCGTTGGAGCACGCGGATGTCAAGCGGACGCTTCACCGCCAAACACCTCAAGATAAGAGGCAAAAGACGCCCCGGAAAGCACCGGGAACAACACCAGCAGACCGAGGCCGAAGGGCAGCATGGCCAGCACGGAAATGGGCAGCAGCAACACGGTGAACAGGGTGATGGGCGCCAGATTGGCAAAACCGGCGCGGACTGACAACTTCACTGCATTCCACGGACTGACGCCGCCCAGCGCCACCAGGGTATTGACGAACCAGAACGCCACGCTGAACAGGTAAAGCGCCAGCAGGATTAGCAGCAGCAGGGTCATGATTGAACCGGCCACCGCCCCCATGCCGGCGGCCATCCCCATTCCCGGGGTCATGAGTTTGGCAAACGCGCCAAAACTGGCCAGGCCCAGGCCGAACACCGCGCCCAGACCCATGACGATCAGCGCGCCAATGATGCCGCCCAGCGCCAGCACGAGCAAGGACGCCAGCAGCAGCGGGCCGATGCGTTGGGTCCACGCTTTGCCGGACGCGCTCAGCGCGCCTTCGTTTTCCGGCTCCAGCGGCATTCCAGCGGGCGTGATCTCGCGCGCCTGCGTCGCACGCCGACGCAGGCGCGCGGCAAAAATCACCCCGAGCGCGAGCAGCGGCAAACTCAGCCACTGCGAGAGCAGCCCCCCCATGGGCAACTCGCCCAGCAGCCACAGCAGCACGAGCAGGCCCACGGCCAGCCCGACCCAGGGCAGCGGCGCCTGCATGAAACTGCGCCAGCCCTCTGCCCACCAACGCAGGCCGGAACCTGCTGGAACGCGGCGAAAGGCGGGGTCTGGAACGACGAGATCGGTGGAGGTCATGGCAGGCAGCCCGGTGAAAACGACTGCGCATTATCTCCCGCAGACAAGTCACAACGACTCACCTTACCGCGCTATATCCTCTAGTCGGCGCTGCGTCACCCGCGGCCCCATGACGCCGATGACCAGGGCAACGCCCACCATTGCGGCCGCAATGAAAGTAAACACGCCCACGTCGCCCGAGGTCTTGAGCAGACTCGCAATGATGAAGCCGCTGATGACTGCGCTGATGCGGCTGAACGAGTACACAAAGCCCACCGCCTGCGCGCGAATGCGCGTGGGGTACAGCTCGCTCTGGTAGGCGTGGAAGGCGTAACTCATGATGTTGTTGGAAAAGGTCACGAGGATGCCGAACAGGATGATGATCCCGGCGCTGTTTGCATTGGCAAACAGCAGCCCGAACAGCGCCACGCCCAAAGCGGGCACAACGATGAGCCATTTGCGCTCGAAGCGGTCGCCAAATGACGCGCCGATCAGCGAGGACACCGGATAGGCGATGGCGATGATGAAGGTGTAGAGCAGCGATTTCGGGATGTCATAGCCCTTGGCGATGAGATAGGTCGGCGCCCAGCTGGCAAACCCGTAATAGCCCACGGTCTGCAGAATGTTGAACAGAATGAGCATGACCGTGCGCTTGCGATAGACGCCATCCCACATCTCACTCCAGCGCGCCTTGACGTGCTCCGCCTCGCCGACAAAGGCCTTGGGCGCTGGCAGCGTCTGCCCGGTTTCGCGCTCCACTTGCGCTTCGATCCGGCTCAGGATGGCATCTGCCGCGTGGTGGCGTCCCTTCTGTTCGAGCCAGCGCGGCGATTCCGGCAGCCGCAGACGGATGAACCAGATGGGAATGGCCCCGATTGCGCCGATGATGGCCACCCAGCGCCAGCCGTCCAACCCGGCGATGGTGTGCGGCACCAGCAGCCAGCCCAGAAACGCCACGATGGGCACGGCGCTGAAGGTGATGAACTGGTTCATGGCGAAGTAGGTGCCGCGCTTGGCTTGCGGTGCCAGCTCGGACACATAAGTGTCGATATTCACCAGTTCCACGCCAATGGCGATGGAGGCGATGAAACGCCAGATGTCGATGTGCATCGCCGTGTGCTGAAACGCCATGATGAGCGTGGCAACGCAGTACCAGATCAGTGACCAGGTGTAGACCGGACGCCGCCCGTAGCGATCCGAGAACCAGCTCACGAACAGCGTGCCCACCCACAAGCCGAGGAAGAGCGCGGCCACAAAACTGGCGATGCCCTCGAAGCCAAGAAAGGCCTTGGTCGTGGCGGTGAAAATGCCGCTCTTGAACAGGCCCGGCGCGATGTAGGCGGTGAGGAACAGGTCGTAAAACTCAAAACACCCGCCGAGCGACAGCAGGATGACCATATTGCGCATGGTGCGCGATGGCGGAAGCCGGTCTATGCGGGCGGCGATGGTTGGCGCGCCGTCATGCCCCGGCCTGGGCGCAGCGGACGGCTGGGTACCGCCCGCGCTTGTGGAAGTGTTCATGCTGTCTCCTGATTTTTATTGCCTCCATGATGAAGGCAAAATCAGGCAGACAGGGCGACCAGTTGCGTCTGGGTGTGAGCAGACGTTACTGCGGCGTGGCGCTCGGCTGAGCCACGCCGGCACCGGGCTGCTTGAGCAGTTGCGCCCACTCTTCGAGCTCGCGCGGCTCACCGAACAGATAGCCCTGCATATGCTGCAAACCCAGGCTGTGCAGCGCGGCGGCGCTGTCGCGCGTTTCCACGCCCTCAGCAACGACGTTGATGGACAAACGCCTGGAAAACTCGACCAGGGCGCGCACGATTTCCGCATTGCGAACGTCTTTGGTGACGTCGGAGGTAAAGCTGGCCGGAATTTTCAGGTCGCTGGGATCGAGGATCTTGAGGTATTCGAACGAGGCATAGCCCTCGCCGAAATCGTCCATCGCCACGCGCACGCCGCGTTTGCGCAGGGACTGCACATTGCGCGCCACGCTGGGAAAGGCCGGAATGGCGCGGCGCTCGGTCACTTCGATCATCAGCCGCTCAGGCGCCCAGGCATAACGCTGCAGGGTGGCGTTGATGTGCTCGATCAGCGCCGGATCGCCAATCTGGTCGGCCTCGATGTTGACCGAGATATAGCCGTTCCACCCCGTCCAGTTGGACAACACCCGGGCCTCTGAAATGGCCTCTTCCATCACCCAGAAGAACAACTCGCTGGTCTGCGCCGGCGTGAGCTGTGGCAGGAACATCAGCGGGGAATGCCGTTTGGGAGCGTCTTCCGCGCGCCAGCGGAACAGCACCTCCAGACCGATCACCTGGCCGGAGGGAAAGCTGACTTGGGGTTGATAAACCAGTGCCGGAGCCCCCGCCCCGGCATGTACGGCAATTTCAGAAAAAACGTCGCGTTCCACGATGCATGTGCCGCTGTAGTCGCTGTTGGAAGGATCGAGCTTGAATATTTTCCGCAGGTTAGCATGGGTTTTGAATCGTTCAAATGCAGAAAGACAAATCCTGTGGCGCGCGGCAACACTGTGCACGCCGCCCCGCTGTAAAAATCACCATGACGTCATCCCGCGCTCCCCGCCCCGCATCCCCGGCCAACACGCTGCAATCGACAGCGAACGCCGCAACCGGCCCGACCTACCGCATCAGCGTTGCAGATGCACAGGCACATCAGTTCTACGTCGAACTCGATCTTGCCGATCCCGCATCCGGGGGGCAGGAATTCTGGCTGCCCGTCTGGATTCCCGGCAGCTATCTGGTGCGTGAGTTTTCCCGCCATGTGCTGCAGGTGCGCGCCTGGTGTGCGGGCAAGCCAGTCGCCGTGGACAAGATCGCCAAGAACCGCTGGAAGGCCGCGCCCTGCAAGGGCCCGCTGCGACTGCGCTATGCGGTCTATGCCTTCGATCTCTCGGTGCGCACGGCCTATCTCGACAACACCCGCGCTTTTTTCAACGCCAGCAGTCTGCTGCTCGCCGCGACTGGACGCGAGCAGCACACGCATCTGGTCGACATCGTCTGCCCGGACTTTGCGCCGCAGTGGACACTCGCCACCACCCTGCCCGCGCTGCAGTGCGCCGCAAGCGGCTTTGGCACCCGGCAAGCCCACAGCTACGCCGAACTGATCGACCATCCGGTTGAAATGGGAGAGCTGCTGCGCCTGGAGTTCAGCGTGGGTGGCGCCGCCCACGCCATGGTCATCGCGCAGGGCGGCCTGCTGCGCAATCAGGTGGATGACAAGCGGCTGGCGCGCGACCTCAAGCGTATCTGTCGCGCGCAGATCGCGCTGTTCGAGCCCCGCAGCAAGCGCGCGCCGTTTGCGCAGTATCTGTTCATGGTCGCCCCCACTGCAGACGGCTATGGCGGACTGGAACATGCCGACAGCACCGCGCTGATGTGCTCGCGCCGCAGCCTGCCGCACCCGCGCATGGCCGAGGCCAACAGCGACTACCGCGATTTTCTCGGCCTGTGCAGCCATGAATACTTTCATGCGTGGAACGTCAAGCGCATCAAGCCGCAGGCGTTCACGCCCTACGACCTGGAGCGCGAAAACGCCACAAGCCTGCTCTGGCTGTTCGAAGGCTTCACGGCGTATTACGACGACCTGATGGTGTTGCGCGCGGGCCTCATCACACCGCAACAGTATCTGGACGGTCTGGCGCGCACCATTGGCGCGGTACAGCGCACGCCGGGACGCCTGGTGCAGAGCGTGAGCGAGGCCAGCGCCGATGCCTGGACAAAGTACTACCGCCCGGACGAAAACACCCCCAACGCCACGGTGAGTTACTACCAGCTTGGCGCCCTGGTGGCCCTCT
This sequence comes from Burkholderiaceae bacterium, assembly GCA_016936875.1. Classification (GTDB taxonomy): domain Bacteria; phylum Pseudomonadota; class Gammaproteobacteria; order Burkholderiales; family Burkholderiaceae_C; genus Thiomonas. The sequence continues at coordinate 6,383 of JAFGXB010000042.1, forward strand.
CCATCGACCTGCGGCTGCGCCGCGACAGCGCCGCCGCCCTCGACGATGTGATGCGTCTGCTGTGGACACGGTATGGCCGCACAGACGCCCCGCAGCGCGCCCAGGGCGTGGCGGAAGACGCCCTGCCCGCGCTGCTCAAGGAGTTGAGCGGCCTGGACTGGCGTGGTTTTTTCCGCCGCCATGTGCACGGCACGGAACTGCCGCCACTCAAGGCCCAGCTGGCGCAATTCGGCGTGACATGGACCACCCCGGATGACGCCGCCCTCGACGCGCTCGGCCTGAGCGTGCAGGAACAGCCCGGCGGCTGGCTCAACGTCCAGCGTGTACGCAACGGCGGCTGGGCCGAACGCGCCGGGCTGGCAGCGGGCGACCTGCTGGTGGCGCTGAATGGCGAGCGCGCGCGCAAAAGCCTGCTGGAGCGCAGCCATGCGCTGGCGCAGCCGGGCGATGTATGGCGCGTCACGACGATGCGCCAGGACGTGCTGCAACACGCAGAAGCGCCCTGGTTCGCGCTGCCAAACAGCCGGGTTCAGCTGCAGATGGCCGACAAGCCCCCTGCGGCAACACGCCAGCGCCGGAGCGCCTGGCTGGGCTTACACGGCTGACGCACAATGTCCCCCAAGGAAACGCAGGGTCGCCCCAAGTTTCCTGGTCCCCCACGGGGGGCGGGTCGGCAAGCCGACCCTGGGGGCACACTCAAGGAGATGCCCATGCAAACCACAGACGACGCCCCCATCCTCACCGAACAGCGTGGCCCTGTCGGCCTCATCACCCTCAACCGTCCCAAGCAGCTCAACGCGCTCAACGACGCGCTGATGGACGCCCTTGGCGCCGCGCTCATCGCCTTCGATGCCGATCCGGCCATTGCCTGCATCGTGCTCACCGGCAGCGACAAGGCCTTCGCCGCCGGTGCCGACATCACCGCGATGGCGCAGAAAACCTTTCCGACCAGCTACACCGACGACTTCATCACCCGCAACTGGGAAACCGTGATGCAGATACGCAAGCCCGTGATTGCCGCCGTGCGCGGCTACGCCCTGGGCGGCGGCTGCGAACTGGCCATGATGTGCGACTTGATCGTCGCCGCAGACAACGCCCAGTTCGGCCAGCCCGAGATCAAGATCGGCATCATTCCCGGCGCCGGCGGCACCCAGCGCCTCACCCACGCGGTGGGCAAGGCCAAGGCCATGGATCTGGTGCTCACCGGGCGGTTGATGGATGCGACCGAAGCCGAGCGCAGCGGTCTGGTGGCGCGCGTGGTGCCGCTGGAACGCGCGCTCGACGAGGCCGTGGCGATGGCCGAAACCATCGCCGCCCACTCGAAACCTTCGGTGCTGATGGCCAAGGAATGCGTGAACCGCGCCTTCGAATCCACACTGTCCGAAGGGCTGCGCTTCGAGCGCCGCCTGTTCCAGTCGCTGTTTGCCACGGCCGACCAGAAAGAGGGCATGGCCGCCTTCCTGGAAAAACGCAAACCCCTGTTCACCCACCTCTGATGCGCTATACTGCGCGGCTTTGGCGCTTTAGCTCAGTCGGTTAGAGCGACGGAATCATAATCCGCAGGTCCGGGGTTCGAATCCCTGAAGCGCCACCAGTTTTCTTGCATTTTTTGTTGTGCCCCTGCAGTTCCCCTTGCGCCGAATCCTGCCGGGCGCGGTCAAAAAGCCCATGCGATGCTGCGTGGGCTTTTTTTATTTTGCGGCGGCCGCCGTTGGCACATCGTTGATTTGGCAAAGGAGTTCTCTGTGAATCATCCTCGCGTATTGCGCCTTTCGGCGGTCAAGGCCATCCAACATGCATTGCTGGGCGCCCTGTTTGTTGCAGGCGCCGCACAGGCGCAGATGACTTATCCGATGGGCAGCCTTCTGGGCAATGCGGCCTTCGGCACGTTTCCGCAGATCAGCATCAATTGCACCGACTACACCCTGGGACCGGGGGTGCGCGTGCTCAGCCCGCAACAGCGCGTCATCCCGACCCAGCAGCTCAGCGGCATGCAAAGCCCGGTGGTGTTCCAGACCGATGCGACGGGCAATGTGTTTCGCATCTGGCTGGTGACACCGCAGGCGGCGGCCCAGCTTCAGGTTCCCAAGGCCCCCGGGCAATGCGGCCTGTTTTTCAGCAATTAAAGACTTCGAGGCGTGATGAAAAAGGTCTACATCAAGACATTCGGCTGCCAGATGAACGCGTATGACTCGTCCAAGATGGCCGACGTGCTCGGCGCCGCCGACGGTTATGTGTCCACCCCCACTCCGCAGGACGCCGACCTCATTTTGCTCAACACCTGTTCCATCCGCGAAAAGGCGCAGGAGAAGGTGTTCAGCGATCTGGGGCGGCTGCGCGAACTGAAGGCGAACAAACCGGATCTGCTCATCGGCGTGGGCGGCTGCGTGGCCAGCCAGGAGGGCGAAGCCATTGTCAAGCGTGCGCCGTATGTCGATCTGGTGTTCGGCCCGCAGACCCTGCACCGCCTGCCGCAGCTCATTGCGCAACGCCAGGCGCAGGGTCGTGCGCAGGTGGACATCAGCTTTCCGGCGATCGAGAAATTCGACAATCTGCCGCCCGCGCGAGTGGAGGGGCCGAGCGCCTATGTGTCCATCATGGAGGGTTGCAGCAAGTATTGCAGCTACTGCGTGGTGCCTTACACCCGGGGCGAGGAGGTGTCGCGGCCGCTGGTGGACGTGCTGGCCGAAGTGGCCGAACTCGCCGCCCTGGGCGTGCGCGAAGTCACGCTGCTGGGGCAGAACGTCAACGCCTGGCTGGGCGCGGAACCAGGCGAGGACTTCGCCTTCCTGCTGGAATGCGTGGCCGAGATCGACGGCATTGCGCGCATCCGCTACACCACCAGCCATCCCAAGGAATTCACCCAGCGGCTCATCGACGCCTATGGCCGCATTCCCAAGCTGGTCAACCATGTGCATCTGCCGGTGCAGCATGGCAGCGACCGCATTCTGGCGGCGATGAAGCGTGGCTACACCGCGCTGGAGTTCAAGAGCATCGTGCGGCGGCTGCGCGCGGTACGGCCCGACATCTGCATCGGCTCGGATTTCATCGTGGGTTTTCCGGGCGAGACCGATGCCGATTTCGCGCAGTTGATGACGCTGATCGAAGACATGCGGTTCGACGCCAGCTTCAGCTTCATTTTCAGCCCGCGCCCCGGCACACCGGCGGCAAATCTTGCCGACGACACGCCGGCCGAGGTCAAGCTCAAACGCCTGCAGTCCTTGCAGGCACTGATCGAGACGCAGGCCAGCGCCATCAGCAACGCCATGGTGGACACCGTGCAGACGGTGTTGGTGGAAGGGCCGAGCAAGAGAAATCCGGCCGAGTTGCAGGGCCGCACGGAAAACAACCGCATCGTGCATCTGTCAGCGCCAGCCCGGCTGATCGGCCAACTGGTGCCTGTGCGCATCACCAATGCCTATCCGCATTCGCTGCGCGGCGAAGTGTGCGTGGCGGCTGACGCAGACCAGGCCGTCACCGCCTGATCTGCTCCGTCAATCCTTACTTGATCATCAGCCGCAGGCTGTCCCAGGCACGGCCGAAGAGGCCTGCTTCCGGTACAGCCTTGAGCACCTGCAAGGGATAGGTGGCCAGCGGCTTGCCGCTCAGGCTCACGTCGAGCTGACCGATGCGCTGCCCGGCCTGCAGCGGCGCCACCAGGGGATCGGGCCGCACCACCTTGGTCTGGATGTCCTTGCCCATGCCGCGCGGCACCGAGATGACCACGGGCGCGGTGGAGCCAAGCTCCGCCTTGTCCGCAACACCCTTCCACACCGTGGCGGTGAGCACGGGCTTTGCGGGCGAGGCCAGCACGATGTCGTCGAAGTTCTGGTAGGCCCAATTCAGCAACACCTGGCTCTCCTGGCCGCGCGCGCGCTCGGTGGGCGTGCCCATGACCACGGTGAGCAGGCGGCGCGGGCCGTTGGGAAATTCGCGTTGTGCCGAGGTGATCATGCAATACCCGGCCTCCGAGGTGTAGCCGGTTTTCATGCCGTCCACCGAGGGGTCGGTGAACAGCAGGCTGACGCGGTTGGCCTGGGTGATGCGGTTGTAGGTGAATTCCTTGACCTTGAAGTAGCGCGCGTAGTCGGCAGGAAAGTCGCGGATGATGTGTGTGGCGATGATGGAGAGGTCATAGGCCGTGGTGTGGTGGCCGGGCTCGGGCAGGCCGGTGGGGTCCATGAAATGCGTGCCCTTCAGGTTCCACTGCTGCGCCTGCCGGTTCATCATGGCGACGAAGGCGCTGGTGGAGCCGGCCACGGTTTGCGCCAGGGTCATGGCGGCGTCATTACCCGATTGCACGATCATGCCGAGCAACAGGTCGTTGACCGACACCGGCACGCGCGGGTCGATGAACATGCGCGAGCCGCCGGTCTGCCAGGCCTCTTTCGATTCAGTCACCATCTGGTTGAGCTTGATGGTGCCCTCCTTCAGCGCCTTGAAGGTGAGGTAGGCGGTCATCAGCTTGGTGAGCGAGGCCGGCGCTTCCTGAAGGTGGGCGTTGTGTTCGGCAAGAATCTGGCCGCTGGTGAGGTCGACCACCAGCCAGGCGCGGGCGTCGAGCTTGGGCGGCGGCACGGTGGCCAACAGGGCCTGCATGGGAGTCAGCGGCACGGCAGCGGCAGCGGCACTGGCTGCGGGCGCCGGCGCTGCGGCGGGCGTGGAGGCGGCCTGCGCCAGGGGCGACAAGGCGAGCAGGCAAGCCGCACTGCAGGCGGCGACGAATGATTGAACGGACATGGACGAATCCTGATGCGGGCAACTGGAAAGCCGACACCCTAGCAGCACGCGGTGCGGACAGGGGTGACGAAGTTTTGCCGTGGGGACCTTGCACGCCGCGGCACCGCTGTGAGAGCCGCGCGGCGCGAGAAGGTTCGATCAGGCGGACATCAGCCGCAAACTGCCCCGTGCCAGCGGCACACCCAGTCGCGCAGCGGCAGGAGCTGGCCGTGGAAAAAATGCCCCGCGCCGGGAAAGACCGCCACGGGCAACTGCTGGGGCCGCGCCCAATCGAGCACGGCCTGCAGCGGCACCACCTCGTCCTGTTCGCCGTGCAGCACCAGCACGGTCTCGGCCAGTGGCGGCGCGCTGGATGGCCTGATCTGCGGCACCACGAAACGGGTGACCGCAGTGCCGACCAGGGTGAGGTGTTGCAACGCGACGCCCTGCTGCTGCAAGGCCTGCGCGCAGCGCCCCGCCACCGCCGCGCCGAAGGAAAAACCGGCCAGCGCGAGCGGCAAGGCGTTCAGTTCCACGCCCATCTGTTGCGCAACGTCCGCACGGAACTGCGCCAGTACGGCCAGCAGATCGTCGGTTTCGCCAATGCCGTGGTCATGCGTTCCCGCCGTCTGCCCCACGCCGCGGAAATTGGGCCGCACACTCACGAACCCGAGTTGCAGCCAGGCGCGGGCCAGGGTTTGCGCCACCTTGTTGTCGAGCGTGCCGCCGAACAGCGGGTGCGGGTGCGCTACCAGCGCCAGGCCACGCGGCAGGCCTGCGGGCGTGTCCACCGCGACATCGACCGGCCCCACCGGGCCGTCCACCAGCAGCCTGCGGGTTTGCGCGTTCATCGGCATGGGCCCGGATTACTGGGTGGCTTCAGGCAGTTCGGGAAGGCGCAGGCGTTCAACCACCTGACCGCCTGCCAGATGCGATTGCACAATCTCATCGATGTCGCTCTGGTCGACATAGGTGTACCAGACGCCTTCGGGATAGACCACGCAGACCGGCCCTTCTTCGCAGCGATCCAGACAGCCAGCGCGGTTGACCCGAACCTTGCCCGCACCGGCCAGGCCCTGCTTCTTGACGGCGGATTTGCAATGCTCGAACGCGGCTTCCGCACCGCTGCCCGCACAGCAGGGGCGCTGCGCGTTGGCGTCGCGCTGGTTCAGGCAGAAAAAAATGTGATGTGTGTAGTAGTCCATGATGGCAGGGGAAAATCTCTCAGGGTTCAGGGCGCGCGGGCCTGAATGCGTGCGCCACAAGATAAATCAAGACCGCGAAAGGCCACAGCCAGCTCAGCCATTGCGGCAGACCATACAGCCGGATGAACAGCCCCTGGCTCCACGCTTGCAGGTTCAGGGCGTAGTACGGGCCCGGTCCGGTCAAGTTGATCCACACCAGCGCCAGCAGCAGGCTGATAGCGCCTGCAATGGCGCGCCAGCGTAGCGGCAGATAGGTGAGCGGTAGTCCGAGCATCAAGCCCAGCGCCACGCTGCGCAGGGTGGGCACGGTTGCCCAGGCCAGAGCGTGATCCGGGCCGAAACTCAGCGCAGCCGACAGACTGACCGCCAGCAGGCCGATGAGGGTGAACGCAAACGCCAGACGCAGCCGAGGCGCGCCCGGGCGCAGCAGCGCGGTGAGCGCGAGAATGCTGCCCGCCAGCATGGCTGCGGTGATGCCGGTCTGGCGCAGCGCGCTCATCGGCGCGAAATCCGGCAGCCGCAATCCGCTGTTGACGAACCAGGCGGACAGGATGCGCAAGGTATCGCTATCGAGCGCGGGCTGCAGCAGCGTGGGGCCGATCTGCCCGGTGCCGAACAACACCGCCGCCGGCCACAGCAGCGCCACCGGCCACAGCGCCAGCAGCAACAGTCCATAGCCCACATGCGGCGCAAACCAGCGCTCGCGCCACAGCCGCAGCAACGCGGCCAGACGCAACCGTGGCAGCAGCCACACACAGATCGCCGCGCCGAGCAGGCCACCGAGTGAATTGGTCAGCCAGTCGAGGTTGGACGACACCCGCATGGGCAGAAACGCCTGCAAGGACTCCATGCTGAAAGACGTGGCGCTGGCCAGCATGCCAGCAGCACTCCACGACGCCCAGCGCGGCCAACGCGCGGGCAGGGTGCGGGCGATCAGATAGCCCAGCGGCAGATAGCCGCCCATATTGATGAGCAGATCGCTGCCGGTGATATAGCGCGGCAGCGGCGCGGACACAAAATCGAAGGGCATGAAGCCCTGCCAGCGCCAGCCGGAAAAAGGATAGAGGCTGGCGTAGACGATCAGCAGCGCATACCCCGCCAGCGCATAGCGCGAAAAGCGGGAAACCGGACGTGCCGGGGGCACAGGGCGATGCGGCGTGGGCATGGACATGGGAAAGGTCGGCACGGAGCGCGCCAGACTACGCACCCCGCGCCAGGCGCTCTCAAGAAAACGCAGGGCCGCCCCATGTTTTCTTGACCCCCACGGGGGGCGGGTCGGCGAGCCGACCCTGGGGGCACTCAGAACGGCTTGATGACGACCAGCGGAATAATGATGAACAGGATGATGGTGGGAATTTCGTTGAACCAGCGATACCACTTGTGGCTGCGCGTGTTCTGCCCCTGCTCAAACTGGCGCAGGATGCGCTTGCACCAGAACATATAGATCACCAGCAGAACGACCAGGGTGACTTTGGTGTGAATCCAGCCGTTGCCAGGGCCGTGCAGACCGATGCCGTAATAGAGCCACAACACCAGCCCGAGAATGATGGCAGGCCACATCAGAATGTGGGTGAAGCGGTAGAGCTTGCGCCCCATCATCAGCAGGCGTTCGCGCTCGGCCGTGCTCTCTGCCGGAACCATGGCGAGGTTCACAAAGATGCGCGGCAGGTAGAACAGCCCCGCGTACCACGCGATCACAAAAATGATGTGCCAGGTCAGCACCCACTGAAATGCCATTGCAGACTCCCGAGTTCAGACAGATGCGCAGTGTAGAAGAGCCTCCAGGGAACCTTGTTGCGAGGGGACAAACGAATACGGCAGACAAAAAAATCCCCGGCAGTGCTGGCCAGGGATTCAAGCCTTGAAACAAGGCCCCGCTCAGGGAGGAGAAGCGGGGGATGGCACATTTTGCAACGCACCACCCAGTTGAAAAAGATAGCATTGACCGCATCAAGTTCCCCTTCCCGATCCATCAAAGATGAAAAACTTTGTGAACATGCCCGGCTTTCCAGGCACCCGCATGCGGCGTCTGCGCCGCGACGACTTCAGCCGCAGACTGGTGCGCGAACACCGGCTGAGTGCAGACGATCTGATCTACCCGGTGTTCATTCTCGACGGCGAGAACCAGCGGCAAAGCGTGGCCTCCATGCCCGGCGTGGAGCGCCTGAGCATCGACCAGTTGCTGCCGGTGGCCGGTGAGTGCGTGAAACTGGGCATTCCGGTGCTGGCGCTGTTTCCGGTGATCGACCCCGCGCTCAAAACCCCCGACGGCATCGAAGCTGCGAATCCGCACGGCCTGGTGCCGCGCGCGGTGCGGGCGCTCAAGGCCGCCTTCCCGCAGCTCGGTGTGCTGACCGACGTGGCGCTCGACCCCTACACCTCGCACGGCCAGGACGGCCTGCTCGACGAGACCGGCTACATCCTGAACGAGCCCACGGTGGCCATGCTGGTGAAACAGGCGCTGGTGCAGGCTGCCGCCGGGGTGGACATCGTCGCCCCGAGTGACATGATGGACGGACGCATTGGCGCCATACGGCAGGCGCTGGAGGCAGACAGCCACATTCACACCCGCATCATGGCCTACAGCGCCAAATACGCCAGCGCCTTTTACGGCCCGTTCCGCGACGCGGTGGGCTCGGCCTCCAACCTGGGCAAGGCCGACAAGAAGGTCTATCAGATGGACCCGGGCAACTCCGACGAAGCCCTGCGCGAAGTCGCGCTCGATATTGCCGAAGGCGCCGACATGGTGATGGTCAAACCCGGCATGCCGTATCTGGACATCGTGCGGCGCGTTAAGGACGAGTTCCATATGCCGACCTTCGCCTATCAGGTGAGTGGCGAGTACGCCATGCTCAAGGCTGCGGCGCAAAACGGCTGGCTCGACCACGACGCGGTGATGATGGAGTCGCTGCTGGCCTTCAAGCGCGCGGGGGCCGACGGCATCCTCACCTATTTCGCCATCGACGCGGCGCGCAAGCTGCGGCAGGGCTGAACCGCGAGGCGCGCCATGAAAGTCCGCGTCTGGGATCTGCCGCTGCGCCTGTTTCACTGGGCGCTGGCGGCCTGCGTCACCGTGTCCATCCTCACCGGGCTCGTTGGGGGCAACGCCATGCAATACCACTACTGGAGCGGCTACACGCTGATTGCGCTGCTGGTGTTCCGCCTGGTGTGGGGCGTGGTCGGCAGCCGCCATGCGCGCTTCTGGAACTTCGTGCGCGGGCCGCGCGCCATTCTGCGCTATGTGCGCGGCGACGATCCCCGGCCGGAACATCTGCGCCTTGGCCACAATCCGCTGGGCAGCCTGTCGGTGATCGCGCTGCTGGTCGTGGTTGCGCTGCAAGTCATCAGCGGCCTGTTCGCCAACGACGAAATTTTCAACGAAGGTCCGCTGGCCAACTACGTCAGCGGCCGCACCAGCGCACTCTTCACCTTCTATCACACCACCATCGGCCAGCCGCTGATCTACGCACTGGTGGGCCTGCACCTCGCGGCCATCGCGTACTACGCCATTTTCAAGCGCGAGAATCTGGTGCGCCCCATGCTGACCGGCGACATCGACACCGTGGCCGGCGCCCCCGCCGCGCGCGACACCTGGACGCTGCGCCTGCTGGCCTTGCTCATCGTCGCGGCGGGCGGGGTGCTGGCGTGGTGGATTTCCAGCCTGGGAAGCGTTGCAGCTTATTGATCCGGCGCGGGCCAGCGCCCGAGCACCGCGTAGCGCCCCGTTCCCAGCACCGATTGCACCAGCGCGAAGCCGCGCACCGGCCAGTGCAGCGGAGTGAACGCGGTGGGTGCAATCAGGTTCTCCGCGCGTCGTCCCAACGTGACATGCGGCGCGTAGGGCCGGGCATCGAACGCCATGCCGCGCTGCGCCACCTGTGCGGCCAGTGCGTCATGCAGGTGGCGCAAACCCGGCGGAATCTGGGTTGGAGCCAGGTGCGCAATGCCGCCATGCCGCCACACCGCGGCGCGGTCCAGCAACAGGTCGAAGCCGACCCAGCTGCGCGACACGCGCTGCCCCACCTCCAGCAGTTCCCCCACCCGCCGGGCGTCCGCGCCGTCCATGAACAACACGGTGAGATGCAGCTTGGACGCAGGCGTGGGCCGCGCAGGTGGCACCCACGGCCACAAGTCCTGATGACAGCGCATCTGCGCACGCACGCCGTCGTCCGGCCACAGGGCGAAAAACAGCCGCAGTGCGGGCGGGCCGGGCAATGTGGGAGTCATGTGTGTTGACCTGACGGCGGTGCGGGCTTGCGGTGTTGCGGTAAGTTTGCAACGTCCATGCTACGCAACGCCACGCCATGACGACTTCCCGCCGTTCCACCTCCGCGCC
>JAFGXB010000043.1 GCA_016936875.1 Burkholderiaceae bacterium
ACCGAGGTGTCCTGGTTCTTGAACACGTCGGGCCAGAGCCAGCGGTCGATGGCGGCCTTGTAGGGCTTGAGCACATCTTCGCCGATTCCGAAGCGGGCGTGCAGGAATGCCTGGTTGTCTTTACTGGCGGCGTACAGGTCTTGCACAAGCCCCATCAGGCCAGCGCGGTCGAAGTCGGCCAGTTTGGTTTTAACGTCGCTCCAGCTGGGGGTCGATTTCGGAGTTTTCTTCGTTGCCACGCGCTTCACTCCCTGGGCCGAATCGTTGCGCTGTGTTTAAAAGTCGGGGCCAAGAACTCTGTCGCCAACATACAAACGAGAATCCAGTTCCCGCCCACCAGCTGCGGAGTCATGCTTTGATCCCATATGACCCGGCCAGACGATTCAGCAAATCCTTATGCCGCACCTCTAGATCACCCAGAGTGAAGGTACCCAAGGCCAGGAGACGCTGGGAGTTTGGCAAGCTTTCAACTCGGTCCTCGAAGTAACGCACCCGTTTATCGGCAAAGTCCAGGTTGCCCAGCGACGTGTTCTTACGTCGTGACACAAGCATCAGGTTGCCGAGCCGGTGAAGCCATACCTCACGCTGCGCATCGGTGAAATCCTTGAGCCATTGGCTGGCTTTGCCCGGTGTCTGCGGCAGAATGTGCTCGACGCTGATCTCGTCGGGCAAGTTCAAGGGTGCGGCATGACTGGCCAGCAGATATTCCAAACGCAACAGCACATACCGGGCAAAGCGGCGCCCATAGATCGCACCGTCGAGCAAAGCCATCAACTGCTTACGGTCGAAATCGAAAACCTTGCTGGCCAAGACATCGTCCGGAGTCTTGGCTGACTCGATGGCCTTGAGCACCTCGTTCATGTTGCTGATCCGCTGGGTTGGTGTCAGCTGCACGATCCAGTCGGCCGAAAATTTGTTATCGATGCGCTCGATCAGGTCGAGCAGTTTCTGAGCCTTGAATTTGCGATACCAAGCCAGCACCGGCGGAATCCAATCGGTGGCAGGCAAACCACGGCGCATCACGTTGATGCGGTTGCGGTACGCGTTGCCAAGGCTGGTTGGCAGGCCATCAAACTGGATCGCCTCGTCGAAAGCGTCCTTGTAGGCTTTGACAGCCTCAAAACTGTCAATGCCCAGCGCCAGCAACGGTGGTTTGGCACCGTAGATGCGCTCGTCGAATTCCTTGAGCAGACCCTCCCGCGCCTTATCTTTCACGTAGATCGTGCGCACCAGGGATAGGAATCGGTCGAATTCATCACGGCCCATTTCGCCCTCGACCTCCTCCCAGTACTCGGCCCATTTGGTGCGCTCACTGTCCTTGCTGATGGCGCCAAGGTTTTTGGCCTTGAGGATGTCGCTGTTCGACAGGGGGATGCCCCGGTCGTTAAGGATGGTGAACAGGCGGAAAGCGTCGTCCAGATCCTCGGTGGAGACATAGATGAACAGTGCGTTGTTCAGCAAATATCCGACAAAGCGGTCAAAGTCTGCCTCGGACGGAAAACGGGTGGTGTCATCAATACTGGCATGTATGGTCTGCAAGCCTGCGGCCATATTCGACAGCGACAGGTTCTTGCTGGCTGCGATGCCCACCAAATCCGGGCTCTGAGAGCCACCATCAGTCTTGATGTAACTTTCGATGAAGGTGCCAACGTTATCGCGAATGTCATAGACGATGCGATTGCGACCGGGAATCTTCTTCCACTTGTTCTCTTCCTGGAACAGCATTTCACGGCAAGCGGCTTTAAGCTTGTCATCCGTCACTCGGTCACGGATGCAGGCCAGCATCAGCATTAACGTGGTCAGACGCTGCTGGCCATCCAGTAGTTCGTACTCTTCAAAGCTCACCCCGTCGGTGGTGCGAGTTGCCTTACGCAGCACCATAGAACCCAGAAAGTACTGCCCCTCCGGATTGTGCTCACTGGCGTAATTCACATCGTCGATGAGTTCCGAGATTTCGTCTTTGCCCCAGACGTAGGCACGCTGGTAATCCGGGATGCGGAACCAGAAGCGCGAGAACACGTCGCCGACGACAATCTTGGCGCTTTCGATCTGGCCCTTCTTGCTTGAACTCATTTCCACTCCCTGGGATTACTTGGATGCACTAGCAAACAGATCATCAAGCTGCGGGTTGCTGGTGATCAGCAACAGCTTTTTAATCGTGGCGGCCTGATTGATCTCCAGGCGCGCGAAATGCTCGCCACCCGCGGAAGACTGTTTGCGGATCAGTTGGATGCGCCCGAACAGCGCGCCGTGCTTTTCCGCAAACTTTGCCAGCCCGACGGCTTTCTCAAAGTTGTCACTCAGGCTAGGGTCGTGGGGTTCCAAAATGTCGATGGCGAAGTCGCTGCCGACTTTGCGCACCACGACCATATCCGGAAACATCGGACGCACGTCACTGCCAGTTTCATACGGGATTTCCAGCGACCACGGTTTGCGATCCAGATTGCGCAGCCAGCCGACCACTTCGGCTTTGGCCAGCTCCTCCTTCAATATCCCGGCTTCCCAACTGCCCAGCTCGGCGCGGAACTGGCCGTTACCCTCCACATACAGATGCCGCTCCCAGAGCGGATCGGTCGGCAGTCGCTTGAAGTCGATAGATGCTGGCAAATGCCATGGCACTTCGTTGGGCTTGGCCGTCGCCAGCCGCAGCTTCTCGTAATTGACGCGCCGCTGCTCCTTGAGTTTGTAGATGGCCTTCTTGTGCTGGTCATAGAGGCTGTCGAAGGCCGCCTCCGCCTTGGATTCCAGAACAGCCATTTCTGCCGCGTTGCGGGCCAGAACGATGGCCTCGACCTTCACATCCAGCGCATCGCGATCCGCGTGGGCGCGCCAGTACTCCATCTGCAGGCCATGGCTGAAGGCGCGACCAGCTTCTTCAAACAGCCGATCAATGTCCACGTCCGAGGTATCAATGTGATAGTCCGCAGTCGGCTCAGCTACGCCAGCGCCGTTATTGACAGCCAGGGTCCGCAGGCCAACCTGCGTGATCGCTTTGGTCGCCGCGTCAAACTGGCCTGCCGCCTTGATCGCTGCAATGCGCTGCCCCATCCACTCAACGATCTGCTGCTTGGCTTGGCCCCAGGCATCGTCATCAATCTCATCGATGGTCAGACTGCGTGAAATGGCCATATACCGGCGCAGTGGGCTTTGCGCCCGAGCGGCATTCACACGGTAGGTGATCAATTCGTCGAGTGCCGCAAAGATGGCCTCGCAGCCTTCGCGCCGCTTGAGCACCACCAGATTGCGGCTGGAGCCCGTTTCGGCGGGCGGCACATCTTCCGCGTTGTGCAGCGAGGCCACCACGCTTTCCACGGCCCCCGTATCGAAGTAGGGCAAAAACAGATGCACATCGTTGAGCGCCGCATCTTTTTCGATGCGGCGTGCCAGCGGCGTGCGCACCATCCGGCCCAGCAACTGGGCGATGTAGGTGTGGTCCTCCGCACGGCGGAACGACATCATCACTTCGGCGCGCGGGCAATCCCAGCCGGTGGACAGGCTGGTCTTGAAGAACACCACACCGATGTTTTTGTCCGCATCAATCCGCGAGGCTTCGACCTTGCGCACCCGGCGGCCACCCACGTCCAGGTCGCCCGTATCGTGCATCGCGTGGGCCACCTCGCCTTCGTTCAAACGGCGACCAATGGCGCTTTCGATCACGGTCAGCGCTGCGCCAAGATCGGTCTTGGTCAGTTGCCGGTCTGAACCGTTTTCGACCTGAACCACCAATACCGGCCA
>JAFGXB010000044.1 GCA_016936875.1 Burkholderiaceae bacterium
AACTACTGGAGGCAGCAAGCCAGTCACGTCACCACTGTGGCCTGACTTAAACCAACTGGCCTCCACGAAAGTCGGGGCGGTTCAGAGCGGGGGTGTTTTGGCGTACAAGGCTGGCATGGCTGAAATGTTCACAAGCTCTCAAACTGCCTCCGCGCGCATCGCGGGTTGAGGCGCCTTTCGCCGGTGTGAATGCGTCCGCGCAGTGGCAAACGCCGCCGCTTCCGCGCATCTCCGTGCTTGTTTTTTTTGTCTTTTCGCCCCGCCAAACTTCGCGGGGCCCGCCCATTTTCAGTCGATTCCGTCACAGACAGATACACCCTTGACATGTTTTGAAATACAAACAAAAATGCGAACCGTTATCAACAACGGAGGTTATTTTGAAACGGATCCATTCTGTCTATCTGGCGCCCCTCGTCGGCTTGCTGTGCGCCGCTGCGCCATTGACCGCCTGTGCGGATGAGAACTTGCTGGGCTACACCGTCGGCGCGGAAACCTTGCCCGCCGGTACGTCCGAGGCGTATTTGTGGATCACCGATCACAGTGGCAAGCGTCGTGGCAGCTATTCGGCGCAGTACCTGCGTGCCGAGTATGAATACGGCATCACCAACAGCCTGAGCGGCGCGTTCTATCTCAACGGCTATCGCCACAACTATGACTGCGGCACGGTGGGCTGCGCCGGACCAGTGGCCGCGGGCGAAATCACCGGGAGCTTGCACCGCACACAGCTCAGCGGGTTTTCGCTGGAACTGAAAAAAATGCTGCTGTCGCCCTATAAGGACGATCTGGGTGTGGCGCTGTATGGCGAGGTGACTTATGACAGCGTGGACCCGATCACCGGGGAACGGGGGCAGGGCTTCGAGGTGGAAACCAAGCTCATTCTGCAGCGCCCCTATCTCGATGGCCAGTTGCAGTGGGTGACCAATCTGGAGCTTGAGGCGGAGTCGTGGCGGCCCAACGGGGGAGGCGGTACCGAGTACGCGGTGGCGCCACGGCTGCGCACAGGTCTGTCGTACCGCTTCGCCCCGAACTGGTTCATTGGCGCGGAGGGCTGGGTTGACGCCGAGATCCTCAAGTCGGCCAATGGATCCTGGGAGTTCGACCACTGGGACTTTTTCGCTGGGCCGTCCATCCACTACGGCGGCAAGGCCTGGTGGGCCACATTGACCTGGGCGCAACAGATCGGCGGCTCCAACGAAGCCGAGGACAACGTCACGGGCCTGCATCTTGCCGACCATGAGCGGCGCGAGATCCGGCTCAAAGTCGGCTACAACTTTTGAGCGCCACGCCCATTTTGAGAGGACGACATGATGCAAGGATGGCACCCTTATTTACTGATGCCGCTGGCCGCCCTGGTGGCGGCACCCGTGGCGGCAACCGAGTACCTCACGGTTGAACAGGCGCAAAAGGCGCTGTTCCCGGAGGCCGACCGATTCATCGCGGCGCCGTTGCACTTGACCGCAGCGCAAAAAAGCGCAATTGAGCAGCGCTCCGGCCTGAAGCAACGCTGGGATCAGCAGGACGTCTGGCGTGCCGAGCGCGGCGGCAAACTGCTCGGCTGGTTCGTCGTCGATGATGTCGTGGGCAAGCATGAATTCATTCACTACGCCGCCGCCCTTCTGCCAGAGGGCAAGGTGCGCGGCATCGAGGTGATGATTTACCGCGAGACGCACGGCGACCAGATCCGCCAGGCCGATTGGCGCAAAACGCTCGAAGGAAAAACCCTGGCCGACCCGTTCAAGCTCGACAAGGACGTTCCCAACATCAGCGGCGCCACGCTGTCTTGCCGCAATGTGATGAACGGAGTCAAGCGCCTGCTGGTGTTGCAGCAAGTCGCATTGCAGGGTGGGACGTGAGCGCCGCGCACGGCCACCCGGCAGAAGCGCGCATGGCCTTCGGTGCGCAAGAGCGTGCGGGGAGCCCTGAAGACATCACCATTCGGCGGCTTCAGCCGGTGTTGGGCACCTGGGTGGAAATTCGTGCGTCTGGCCGCGCTGGTCGCGTGGAGCGGGCAGTGGCCAGCGCCTTTTTGTATCTCGCCCGGGTGCAGCGGCGCATGAGCTTTCATGCACCGGACAGCGCGCTGAGCCGCATCAATCTGCACGCGCACCACACCCCGCAGCGCGTCGACGCCTGGACCTGGGATGTGCTGCGCAAGGCGCGCGCACTGTCGCGGGCCAGTGAAGGCTGTTTTGACATCACCCTGGGTGCACGTCTGGTTGCGCGCGGCGTGCTGCCCGATCATGGCTTCGCGAGCTTGCGGGCGCCCATTGGCGCTGATGCCGTGGTTTTGTTGCCAGGGCGGCGCGTCACCCTGCGCCGCCCCGTGCTGCTGACGCTCGATGGCATTGCCAAAGGCTACGCCGTCGATCTGGCCATTCAGTGCCTGAAGCGTGCCGGCGTGCGGCAGGCGGTGGTCAATGCCGGAGGGGATTTGCGCGTGTTTGGCGCGGACTCCGTGCCCTTGGCCGTGCGCGGTGCAAACGGCGTGATCAGCGACGCCGGGGTCTTGCGCAATGCGGCTGTCGCCAGCTCGGCGCTGGGGTTGGAAGACAGCGATTCGGAGCGCTTTCCTGGCTGCGTTCTGCATCCGTCTCAAGGACACGCCGGGCCGTCCCAAGCGTCCTTGGCCCCCTCGGGGGGCGGGTCGGTGAGCCGACCCAG
Organism: Burkholderiaceae bacterium; assembly: GCA_016936875.1. Taxonomy (GTDB): domain Bacteria; phylum Pseudomonadota; class Gammaproteobacteria; order Burkholderiales; family Burkholderiaceae_C; genus Thiomonas. Next base: position 2,662 of record JAFGXB010000044.1, read on the forward strand.
GGGGTACTCTCAAAAACACGCCGGGCCGCCCCAGGTCTGGACAGTCCAGGCCCCTGCGTGCTGGCGCGCCGATGCACTCACCAAAGTGGCGGCGCTGGCGGCACCGGGCCGACGGCACATCCTGGTTTCTCGGCTCGGCGGTCGGATTCTCCAGTCTGGTCAAGGCATCGCGCAGGGGGGCGCCGCATGAGAACCTATCCCCGCAGTTTTGCGCCCACTTTGCATGCTGCCTTGCTTGCGTTGCTGGCAACCGGGCTGCTTCTCACGCCAGGCGCCTTGCGTATGCGGATGGAATGGGAGGTGCCCTGGTTCCTGCCCAGCGAAATGCGGGTGTGGGTCGCCGCGCTGCATGCCCTGAGTTTTTTGCTGGTGTTCGGTTTCATTGGCGCGCTGTGGGCCGTGCATATGCGCGCTGGCTGGGTGCGCCGCGAAAATGTGGCAAGCGGGGCGCTGCTGCTGGGTGCGTTTGGTCTGCTGGGCCTGAGCGGGCTGGGTTTGTATTACGCCGGTGGCGAAGCGCTGCCTGCCTGGAGCGCGGTGGTGCATCTGCTGGCAGGCGGCCTGTTGCCCCTGCTGTATATCGGGCACCGGCTTGGCGCCCGCGCCGCCGCCGCGCGCGCCTGGCCGGTGCGGCGGCGCGGGGTTCAGGCGGCCGCTTGCGCCAGGACGGCGCGCACGGCGCCACCGGCATCGCAGACGGTTTCCACGCGGTCGTAAGCCGGATGTTTTTCCAGCAGTTGCACCATGGCGGGGCCTTGGCCGAGGCCGACCTCCATGCCCAGCCAGCCGCCTGGGCGCAGCAGCGGCGGCGCTTCTCGGATGAGGCGCATGAGGATGCGCACGCCAAATGGTCCGCCATCGAAGGCCAGATGTGGCTCATGTCCAACGATCTCGCGCGGCATGGTGTCCATTTTCGCTGTCGAGATGTAGGGCGGTAGAGACACGAGCAGATCGACCTTGTGGGCAAACGCCGTGCCAAAGGGGGCCAGCAGATCGCCGGTGTGCAGCGTCACGCGCGACTCCAGGCCGAGCTGTCGCGTGTTGTCGCGGGCCAGGGCGATGGCGGTGTCTGAAATGTCCGCGCCGTGCACCTGTGCCTGCGGCACGGCGTGCGCCAGCGCCAGCGCCAGATTGCCCGAGCCGCAACAAACGTCGATGACGATGGGCGGCGCTGCCGAGCCCGCAGCCATGGCACGCAGTTTTTGCGCGGCAGCCTGGCCGAGCAGTTCGCTTTCGGCGCGCGGAATGAGCGCCTCTGGCGAGGCCAGCAGTTCCAGTCCCATGAAGCGCTGCTTGCCTGTGAGGTAGGCGGTGGGTTCGCCGCCGATGCGCCGCGCGATCAGGGCGTCCAGCGCGCTGAGTTGCGCTGCGTGCAAGGGGCGCAGCGGTGTGTCTGCCGCGGCGTGAATGGACAGCGCATTGCCCTCGGCGAGCAGCCACAAGGCACGCAAGGCGGAATAGGGGGTTTCTTCCGGCTTGTCCGGCAGGATGTCGAGTGCGGCCGTCAGGCGCCCCAGTCGTTGCTGGAATGCGGCCTGGCCGTCGCCGCCTAGTGCTTGCAGTTCAGATTCGCGCATGTCGTTTGCAGGAGTTGCAGGGGTTGGGGCGACGCTCATGCCGCGTTCTCCGGAGGATGGTTGAACACCGCTTCGACCAAGGCCGGGGGGGTGTGCAGGTAGCGCGTGGTGCGCCGCTTGGCGTCAATGTCGGTCAGCACGGCGGCGGCTTGTTGCGGGGTGCAGCGCAGCGCGTCGGCCAGTTCTTCGGCGCTGTAGCCGTGGTTGCGCGCCCACAGCGCCAGATCCATCTGCGCCCAGGGTAGAGCGAAGTAGAACTCGTCCTGCCCTTGCGGCAGGCTGTAGGTGTCGGTGGTGGGCGCGGCCGTGCACACCGCCTCGGGCAGGCCAAGATGCCGCGCAAGGGCATACACCTGCGTTTTGTAGAGGTGCGCGATGGGCTTGAGATCGGCCGAGCCGTCGCCGTTTTTGACAAAAAAACCCTGGTCGTATTCCAGGCGGTTGGGCGTGCCGATCACGGCGTAGTTCAGGCGGTCGGCATGGAAATATTCGAGGGTCTTGCGCAAGCGCTGCTTGTGGTTGGTGGCGGCAACGATCTGCAGATATTCCCGCAGCGGCAGCCGTGTTTCAGACATCTGGCCGTCTGGAGACTGGGCGATGAGTTTGAAATGGTTGATGCCGCCCGCCAGTCCGCCCGAGATGGCGAGCTTGATTTTCCAGTCCGGGGTGTAGCCGGGCAGCACGGCGCGCACGGCGTCGTCGCGCCAGCGGTAGCAGCCTATGGCGTCGAGTGCCGGGGCGATGTTTTCCACTGTGTGCTGGATGCCGAGTTGCTTGGCCACTTCGCCGCCCAGGCTGGCGCTGCTGTCGGAGGAGTCGCGCTCGGGCATGAGCAGCCCGAACACCCGCTGCGGGCCGAGGGCGCGCACAGCCAGCGCCGCGCACACCGAACTGTCGACGCCGCCAGACAGTCCCAGCACCACGCCGCGCTTGTTGAATCCGCGCAAGGTGTGAACAAAGAACGCGGCGATGCGTGTGATTTGCGCTTCGCAATCGATGGCGAGGACTGCGGGGGTCAGCACGGGCCTGTCCATCGTGCGTCAGGCCGCCAGCTTGCGTTGCACGTAGGCGGCAATGGCGGCGACGCTGTCGAGGTTCTCTGGAACCATCTCGATGTCAGCGACCTGGATGCCCCAGGTTTCTTCGAGGAACAAAATGAGTTCGAGCACGCCGGTGGAGTCGAGGATGTGCAGGTCGAGCAGCGAGTCGGTGTCGCTGTAGGACGCGTCGCGCGCGCCCAGCAGGAAGTTGCTGTCGATGTACTGGCGGATTTTTTGCTGGTTGTCGGACATGGTGGGCTGGAATGAGGCGAAAGGATGCGGGAGAGACAGGGGGAGGAACGGGATGCTCAACGCAGCCCGGTTTTTTTGATTTTCCCGGTGTCGGTCCGGGGCAGGGCGGGGACGAATTCGACGAATTTCGGCGCCATGAAATTTTCGATGTGCGCCAGGCAATGCTTGATGACGTCGCGCTCGGTCAGCATATGGCCCGGCTTGCACACCACGAAGGCCTTCACCGCCTGGCCCAGCAGCGGATCGTCCACGCCGATGACTGCGGCTTCGAGCACGCCATCGAGGGCGTGCAGCACGTTTTCCACCTCGCGCGGACTGACCTTTTCGCCCCGGCTTTTGATGATGTCGTCGCGCCGCGCCACGAAATACAGCCAGCCCGCGTCATCGGTGCGAAACAGGTCGCCCGAATACAGCACCAGTTCGCCGACAATCGGCCCCGGGCGCAGGCGCTGCGCGGTTTGTTCAGGTTTGCGCCAGTAGCCGCGCATCACATGACTGCCGCGGATGACCAACTCACCCGTGCTGCCATTGGGCAGTCGGCGGCCCGCGTCATCCACCAGCCAGACTTCCTCATTGGGCATGCCGCGTCCCACGCTGCCCGGGCGGATGTCGAGCTGCTCGGGCGGCAGATAGGTCACCCGCTTGCATTCGGTCAGGCCATACATGGAGAACAACGTCGCCTGCGGAAACAGGGCGCGGATCTGCGCAATCTGGCTTTGCGGCAAGGCCGCGGCCGTATTGGTGATCAGCCGCAGCGCGGAGAGGTCGAATTCGCCCAGGGTCTTGAGATTGGTCAGCAGGGTGAACATGGTGGGCACGCCGGCAAACACGGTGGCCCGCTCCTGCGCCATATTGGCCAGCACCTTGACCGGAAAGGTGAACGAGCGCTCCAGCAGAACCGTGGCTCCCAGGCTGAACGCCATGAGCACCTGGTACAGCCCGTAATCGAAAGCCAGCGGCAGGGCGCAGACGATGATGTCGTCCTGCCGCAACCCCAGATAACCGCGCACCGAGCGCAGGGCGGTGAGCATGTTGAGATGGGTGAGCATCACGCCCTTGGCATCGCCAGTGGAGCCCGAGGTGTAAAGGATGGCCGCCAGATCCTGGTCGATCAGGTCGGGGTGCGTGGCGGAACGCGGCGCGCCCGGCTGCGCTGAAGGAAAAGCACACTCGCGTGGATCGGGCGTGCCACTGTCGGCCTTGCCCTGTGTGTAGGCCGTGAGCATGTAGCACTGGCGCACACTGCTGTTCAGCGCCAGGGCCGCGCGACTGGTTTCAGCCAGCTCCTGCTGCGTGAGCAGGGCGCAGGCCTCGGAGTCGTTGAGGATGTAGGCCAGCTTGTCCGCCTTGGTCAGTGTGTTGACCGGCATGAACACGGCGCCGACCTTGAGCACCGCATAAATCGCGGCGGTCATTTCCACGCAGTTGTCCAGAAACAGCGCCACGCGCTCCCCGCGCTGCACACCGTTTGCCCGCAGAGCGGCGGCGATGCCCTCCACCAGATCGGCCAGATCGCCGTACCGAGTGGACACGCCCTCGCGCACAAGAGCGCGATGCGCGGCATGGTGGGCAACGGTCGATTCAAACGTGTGGTGGAGCAGCATGCGTGTCAACGAGAACTCGGAAAATCGCAGCATACGGGCAGGAATCGCGCTGTTGACACCCCGCATTCACGATAAAAACAGTGGATCGTGACATTTTTGGAAGCGGCGTGGCCGCCGAGTCCGCACTGTCTGGCCCGAAGGAGGTGTCATCACGCTGCAGGCTATCCTTGGCCTTTTGATTCTGGATGCGCGTATGGGACTGGGGCTCTACATCATTGGCGACGAAATTCTCTCCGGAAAGCGGCAGGACAAGCATTTCCCCCATGTGCTCGAACTGCTTAAAGCCCGCCGGATGCGGCTGGACTGGGTGCAATATCTTGGCGATGACCCGGATTTGCTGGCTGCGGCGTTCCACGCCAGTTTTGCACGCGGCGATGTGGCGCTGAGCTGCGGCGGCATCGGCGCCACGCCCGATGATCACACCCGGCAGAGCGTGGCCAGGGCGCTGGGGCTGCCGCTAGAACTTCACCCTGAAGCCAAGGCATTGATTCAGCAGCGCGTGATCGAGGCGCAGTTGGGCGCAGTGGATGCGCCGGCCAATCAGCAACGTCTGCAGATGGGCATGTTTGCGCAGGGCAGCGCCATCATTCCCAACCCGTATAACAAGATTCCGGGGTTTTCCATCCGGCAGCATTACTTCGTGCCCGGGTTTCCGGTCATGGCGTGGCCCATGCTGGAATGGGTGCTGGATGGTGCGCTTGCCCATCTGCATGGGCAGGGCCACCAGGTTGAGCGTGCCGTCATCGTGCGGCACGCCATGGAATCCGACCTCACGCCGCTGATGGAAGACATCGAGCAGCGCTTTCCCGGCATCAAGGTGTTCAGCCTGCCCAGCGTCGATCACCCTGTGTGGGGGCGGCATATCGAATTGGGGGTGAAGGGCGATGTTGCGGGTGTCGAACAGGCCTTTGCGTATTTGTGCGCGCGCTTGCCTGAAGGAATCTGGGAGATTGCACCAAAATGAGGCGTAACGCACCATCAATGTGCGGCCCTGCGGTGCACCAAAATGAAGCAGCGTGCCGAATGTGCCGTGGCCCTCTCTTCGCCCTGCCGGTGCAAGGCGGGGCGGGGCAAATCCAGCCGACCTGGGCACGCTTTCTGCTAGATTATTTTCACTGCGCGGTGTATCGCAGCAAATGATGTTGAGTGCCATCTTTTGATGCGAAGATGACCACGCAAACGCATTCCAACCTGACAGGAGATTTTCATGAGCAAAACAGTCGCCGACGTGATGGGCATGGTCAAGGAACACGATGTCAAATTCGTGGATTTCCGCTTCACCGATACCCGCGGCAAGGAACAGCATGTGACGGTGCCGTTGTCGCATTTCGACGAAGACAAATTCACCGACGGTCATGCGTTCGATGGCTCGTCCATCGCGGGCTGGAAAGGCATTGAAGCCTCCGACATGCTGCTCATGCCCGACCCGAACACCGCCAATATCGACCCGTTCTACGAGGAGACCACGCTGCTGCTGAGCTGCGACGTGCTCGAACCCGGCGACGGCAAACCCTACGACCGCGATCCGCGCTCCATTGCCAAGAAGGCCGAGGCCTACCTGAAGGCATCCGGCATTGGCGACACCGCCTATTTTGGCCCGGAGCCCGAATTCTTCATCTTCGATCAGGTCCGCTGGAATGTGGACATGTCCGGCTGCTTCGTGAAAATCGATTCCGGCGAAGCCGCCTGGGCCACAGGTGACAAGATGGAAGGCGGCAATATGGGCCACCGTCCTTCAGTCAAGGGCGGCTACTTCCCGGTGCCCCCGGTGGACAGCCTGCAGGACATCCGCTCGGAAATGTGCCTGCTGCTGGAGCAAATGGGCGTGCCGGTCGAGGTGCATCACCACGAAGTGGCCAACGCCGGTCAGTGCGAAATTGGCTCCCGGTTTTCCACCCTGGTGCAGCGCGCCGACTGGACGCAGATTCTCAAATATGTGGTGCAGAACGTGGCGCACGCCTATGGCAAGACGGCCACCTTCATGCCCAAGCCCATCGTTGGCGACAACGGTAGCGGCATGCATGTGCACCAGTCGATCTGGAAAGACGGAAAAAATCTGTTCGCGGGCAACGGCTATGCCGGTCTGAGTGAGTTTGCGCTGTATTACATCGGCGGCATCATCAAGCACGCGCGCGCGCTCAACGCCATCACCAACCCCGGCACCAACTCTTACAAGCGTCTGGTGCCCGGCTTCGAAGCCCCGGTGATGCTGGCTTATTCCGCCCGCAATCGTTCGGCGTCCATCCGCGTGCCGTTCGTGCAGAGCGACAAGGCCCGCCGTATCGAGGTGCGCTTCCCCGATCCGACGGCCAACCCGTATCTGGCGTTCTCGGCCATGATGATGGCCGGCCTCGACGGCGTGGAAAACAAGATTCATCCGGGCGAAGCCGCGAGCAAGAATCTCTACGACCTGCCGCCGGAAGAAGAAGCCAAGATCCCCACTGTGTGCTCCAGCCTCGACCAGGCGCTGGACTATCTGGACAAGGATCGCGCCTTCCTCACCAAGGGCGGCGTGTTCAGCGACGACTTCATCAGTGCCTACATCGATTTGAAGATGGAGGAAGTCACCCGCTTCCGCATGACCACCCATCCGGTCGAGTTCGATATGTACTACTCGCTGTAATCCGGCAATGGGGTGCAAAAGCGGCCTTCGGGCCGCTTTTTTTTGGTATTTCCGCCACGCCGTGTCGGCCTGCGCCGTGGCGCAAGCGTTGCCAGACTTACACTGCATTCCACATTTCTGACTGCTGCACACCATGACCCTGTTCACCCGATTGACTGTTCATCACGCCGCGCTCACGGTGTTTGCGGCTCTGGCGCTGGCCTCTGCCGCGCAGGCCCAGACCGATCCGCAACGGGTCTACCGCTGTCCGGACAACTCGTACACCAACGATCTGTCCGAGGTGAAGGCCAAGAACTGCAAACTGATCGACAACGCCAATGTGAGCATCCTCTCCAGCCCGGGCATGACGCCCAAGGTCATCAGCTCGGGCAGCAAGGAGGGCGGGCAGAAGGCGCCCAGCCAGAATGAGAGTCAGGCCGCGCGCATTGCCCCCTCCACGCAGAAAGAGCGCGACCTGGAGGCCCGTCGCATTCTTGAGCAGGAATTGCAGCAACAGCAGGCCCGGCTGGATCAACAAATCAAGGATTACAACAACGGCCATCCCGATTACCTTCCCAGTGAGCGGATTGCCGGTGGTGGCGTCAAGGGCGGTGAATACGCCCAGCGTGTGGCCACGTTGAAAGACCAGATCGCCATGACGCAAGCCAATATCGCCGCCCTTCAGCGCGAGTTGCAGAAATACCCGCAATGAGCCCGGCCAGTCTTGGGCGAGCTGTCTGGTGATGAGCAAGGTCAGACATGCTGCCAGGCGCTAATGACTATCCGGGGCTGGAGTGGTTGGCCTCGATGGCGGCGCTGGTGGACGGCCAGGGCTTGATCAGCTACGCCAACCCGGCGCTGGAAAATGGCCTGGGCGTATCTCGCCGCCAGCTGAGCGCGCAGGATCTTGGCCACTGGATGGATTGCCCCGCGCTGTGGCTGGACGCGCTGGCGCAGGTGCGCAGCAACGAATTCAGCAGCAAGCGTTTTGACTGCCTGATGCGTCTGCGCGACCTGCGTGATCCGGTGCAGGTCCAGGTGATCGTGGCGCGCACCGATCATCCCGATGGCCTGCTGCTTGCCGAGGTGGTGGAGATCAGCCAGCAGGCGCGGCTGGAGCGCGAAGAGCAGTGGCAAAACCAGGCGCAGGCGAACAAGGAACTGATTCGCAATCTGGCGCATGAAATCAAGAATCCGCTGGGCGGCATTCGTGGCGCGGCGCAATTGCTGCATGCCGAGCTGCCCTCGTTTGAATTGCAGGAATACACCCAGGTCATCATTGCCGAGGCGGATCGGCTGCAAACCCTGGTGGACCGGCTGCTGGCACCGCACCGCAAGCCGCATGTCGTGAGTGACGTGAACATTCACGAAGTCTGCGAGCACGTCCGCACGTTGTTGCAGGCAGAGTTTGCACAAGGGCTGACCATCGAGCAGGACTACGACGCCAGCCTGCCCGAGTTCCGCGGAGACAAGGAGCAACTCATTCAGGCGGTTCTCAACATTGCGCATAACGCCGCGCAGGCATTGCAGCAGCGCATTGCAGCGGGCGACGCGAAGATTGTGTTCCGCACCCGCGTGGCGCGGCAGATGACGGTGGCGCGCCAGCGCTACAAGCTGGCACTGGTCTTGCATATTGTGGACAACGGGCCTGGGGTGCCGGCGGAACTGAAAGATCGCATGTTCTTTCCGCTGATCTCAGGCAGAGAGGGAGGAAGTGGACTGGGGCTCACCCTGGCACAGACCTTCGTCCAGCAACATCAGGGAACCATCGAATGCGACAGTCAGCCCGGCCATACCGATTTCCGTATCACCATCCCGCTGCCCTAAGCGGGGCTGTGCGGCCCCAGGGAGCGGCGCGATGAAGCCGATCTGGGTGGTCGATGATGATGCCTCGATCCGCTTCGTGCTGGAAAAGGCGCTGCAGAAAGCCGGCATGGACGTGCGCAGTTTTTCCAATCCGCGCGATGTCCTGAGCGCGTTTGCCGACGCCTGTCCGCAGGTGCTCATCAGCGATATTCGCATGCCCGGCGGGAACGGCATCGACCTGTTGCAGCAGATCCGCCAGTCGCATCCGAGTCTGCCGGTCATCATCATGACCGCGTATTCCGATCTCGACAGCGCCGTGGCCTCCTTGCAGGGTGGGGCGTTCGACTACCTGAGCAAGCCCTTCGATGTCGACAAGGCGGTCGATCTGATTCAGCGCGCAGTCGATGAAAGTCTGCGCGAAGAGCAGGCGGACGAGGCCCAGCAAGACGCCCCTGAACTCCTTGGCCAGGCGCCAGCGATGCAGGAGGTGTTCCGCGCCATCGGTCGTCTGGCGCATTCGCAAGTCACCGTGCTCATCACGGGCGAATCCGGCTCCGGCAAAGAACTGGTGGCGCGCGCGCTGCACCAGCACAGCCCGCGCTCGGGCGGCCCGTTTGTCGCCATCAACACGGCGGCGATTCCCAAGGATCTGTTGGAAAGCGAGCTGTTCGGCCATGAGCGCGGCGCGTTCACTGGCGCGCAGACCATGCGGCGCGGACGCTTCGAGCAGGCCGAGGGCGGCACCTTGTTTCTCGATGAAATCGGCGACATGCCGCTGGAGCTGCAAACCCGCCTGCTGCGCGTGCTGTCCGATGGGCACTATTACCGGGTGGGTGGCCACGGAGCCATCAAGTCGCATGTGCGCATCATTGCGGCAACCCATCAACATCTGGAGCAGCGCGTTGCCGAGGGCCGGTTCCGCGAAGACCTGTTTCACCGCCTCAATGTGATTCGTCTGCGGCTGCCGCCGCTGCGCGAACGCAGCGAAGACATCGCGCCGCTCACCCGGCATTTCCTGCAGCGCAGTGCGCAGGAACTCGGGGTCGAGCCCAAGCGCATCTCGACCGAATCGCTGCATGTGCTGCAGCAATTCCCCTTTCCTGGCAATGTGCGCCAGTTGGAAAACCTGTGTCAGTGGCTCACCGTCATGGCCCCGGCGCAGGTCATTCAGGTCAAGGATCTGCCTGCCGATGTACGTCCCGGGGCCATGCCCCAGGAGGGAAGAGCAAGCCCTGCGGCCGACGCGCTGCAGGTTGCAGCGCCTGGCGTGGCAGCAGAGCGCGCAGCGGCGGTTCTTCCTGCTTCCGCGCCGGCAACTTTGGCGCTGCCCGCTGCGGACTGGGAAGCCCGCGTGGAGCAGGTCGCCCTGAGCCTGATGCGAGACGGAACCCCGGATGTCATGCACCACCTCACGCAACGCTTCGAGCGCGCGGTGATTGCTGCCGCCCTGGCGCAAACCCACGGCCGCCGCATCGAGGCGGCACAAAAACTCGGCATCGGTCGCAACACCATCACCCGCAAGATTCAGGAACTGGGGATGGACGAGTAGGGCGCGCTTAGTACGTGTTCAAGGCGCGAACTCGGCGATCACGGGCGCGTGGTCGCTGGGGCGCTCGTTCTTGCGCGGCACCTTGTCGATACTGCACGCCTGCAGCGCAGGGCGCAACGCGGCGCTCACCAGAATGTGGTCGATGCGCAAACCCTGATTTTTACGGAACGCCAGATTGCGGTAATCCCACCAGCTCCAGCTCTTTGGCGGCTGTTCGAAGGCGCGGAACGCATCAACCAGACCCAGCCCGAGCAATTGCTGAAAATGCTCGCGCTCCTGCGGGGTGCAATGAATCTGCCCCGCCCAGGCCGCCGGGTCGTACACATCGCGGTCTTCCGGGGCGATGTTGAAGTCTCCCAGCAGCACCAGCCTGGGCCAGCGCTGCAGCTCTGCGGCAACCCAGGTTTGCAGCGCATCGAGCCAGCGCATTTTGTAGGCGAACTTGTCACTGTCCGGGGCCTGGCCGTTGGGGAAATAGGTGTCGATCACACGCACATCGCCCACGGTTGCGGCAATCACCCGCGCCTGGTCATCATCCAGGCCGGGAATATTGCATTGCACTGAATCCAGCGCCTGCCTGCTCAGCAGTGCCACACCGTTGTAGGTGCGCTGACCAAAGAATGCGCTGCGGTACCCGGCGGCCGCAAAGGCGTCGTGCGGGAACTTGTCATCTGTCAGCTTGGTTTCCTGCAGCGCCAGCACATCGGGTTGATGGGCCTGCAGCCAGTCCAGCACCTGCGGCAGACGGACGGTGAGGGAGTTCACATTCCAGGTGGC
>JAFGXB010000045.1 GCA_016936875.1 Burkholderiaceae bacterium
GGCGTGCCTGAATCTGGAGGGTATGGAGGCGAGGGCATCGAAAAAAAGAATGGCGTTCGGGGCGGAGGCGCGGCGCCGTGCAATGACGCAAGCTGAAGCGCAAATTGTCTTGGGGTGGGGCGAAATTCTGCCGTGAACTATCTCACGATAAGCGCTGGTCATTTTCAATCTCTACAAATTCGCTCATCCAATTTGTTGTGCTGCAGCAAGATGGCCGAACGGGTGCAATCGGGTGAGTATTCATTTACGTTGACGTAAACGGAAGTTAAGATACCTTCGCATCTGACGGGATGGCCTGTGCACTGGCGCAGCAGACCATCGCCCCTTTGCTCAAGCGTGGCTGAACACGCGTCTTTCGAGGAGACCCCATGCAACTGCCCGGACTGGACTTTCAACTCGGCGACGACATTGCCGCGCTGCGCGACGCCGTGCGCGGCTTTGCCGACAAGGAGATTGCTCCGCGCGCCGCCGAGATCGACCGCAGCGACCAGTTCCCCATGGATCTGTGGCGCAAGTTTGGCGACCTGGGCCTGCTCGGCATCACCGTGCCCGAGGCCGATGGTGGTACGGGCATGGGCTATCTGGCGCATATGGTGGCGATGGAAGAAATCTCCCGCGCCAGTGCCTCGGTGGGCTTGAGCTACGGCGCGCACTCCAATCTGTGCGTCAACCAGATTCGGCGCAACGGCAATGCCGCGCAGAAGGCGCGCTATCTGCCGGGTTTGCTCAGCGGCGAGCAGGTCGGCGCGCTGGCCATGAGCGAGCCGGGCGCCGGCAGCGATGTGGTGAGCATGACGCTGCGCGCCGACCGGCGCGGCGACGCCTATGTGCTCAATGGCACCAAGATGTGGATCACCAACGGGCCGGACGCGCACACCCTGGTGGTGTATGCGAAAACCGATCTGACTGCGGGCAGCAAAGGCATCACCGCCTTCATCGTGGAGCGGGGCTTCAAGGGCTTTTCGGTGGCACAGAAGCTCGACAAGCTGGGCATGCGCGGCAGCCACACCGGCGAGCTGGTGTTCCAAGATTGCGAGGTGCCCGCGGAGAACGTGCTCGGTGCGGTGGGCGAGGGCGTGCGCGTGCTGATGAGCGGGCTGGACTACGAGCGCGCGGTGCTGGCGGGCGGGCCGGTGGGCATCATGCAGGCGGTGCTGGACAACGTCGTGCCCTACGCGCATGAACGCAAACAGTTCGGCCAGGCCATCGGCGAGTTCCAGCTCATTCAGGCCAAGCTGGCCGATCTTTACACCACGCTGCAAGCCGGGCGCAGCCTGCTCTACACCGTGGGCAAAAACCTCGATGCCCTGGGCAACGGCCACGCCAGAGGCGTGCGCAAGGACTGCGCCGCCGTCATTCTGTGGTGCGCCGAGAAGGCCACCTGGATGGCCGGGGAAGGCATCCAGATTTTTGGCGGCAACGGCTACATCAACGACTACCCGCTGGGGCGGCTCTGGCGCGACGCCAAGCTGTACGAGATTGGCGCCGGAACCAGCGAAATTCGCCGCATGCTGATCGGCCGGGAACTGTTCGCGCAGACCGCCTGACTCAGCGATGCGCCTGCTCGGGCACTTTCAACCCCACCGCGTCCAGTGTGCGTTCGAGCCGCTGGGTGGCGGCAGCCACATCTTTCCACTTGTCCAGGCCGAACAGCCCGAGGCGGAAGCTCATGTAGTCGGCAGGTTCGTCGCACGCCAGCGGCACCCCGGCGGCCACCTGCATGCCTTGCGCCGTAAATTTCTTGCCGCTTTGAATCTCGGGGTCGCGGGTATAGCTCACCACCACGCCCGGCGCCTGAAAGCCCGGAGCCGCCACGCTTTTCACGCCGCGGCGGGCCAGCGCGGCGCGCACGGTTTTGCCCAGCTCCATCTGCGCGGCCTTGAGCGCCGGCAGCCCGTAGTCAAACGCTTCGCGCATCTGGTCGCGCACTTCGGCCAGGGTGTCGGTGGGCATGGTGGCGTGATAGGCGTGCGTGCCTTTCTCATACGCCTGCATGATCTGGTGCCACTTTTTCAAATCGCAGGAATAGCTGTCGCTCTGCGTCTGCTCCAGACGTTCCAGCGCCCGGCTGCTCAGCATGGCGAAGCCGCAGCAGGGCTGGCCGCTCCAGCCTTTTTGCGGCGCGGACACCAGAACGTCCACCCCGGTGGCCTGCATGTCCACCCACATCGCACCAGAGGCGATGCAGTCGAGCACGAACAGCCCTCCTGCGGCGTGCACGGCGTCGGCCACGGCGCGCAGATAGTCGTCGGGCAGCATCATGCCGGCGGAGGTTTCCACATGCGGGGCAAATACCACGGCCGGTTTTTCGCGGGCGATGGTGGCGATCACCTCCGCAATTGGCGCGGGAGCGAAGGGCGACTCGGATGCGTCGGCGATGCGATGCGCCTTGAGCACCGTCACCTTGTCCGACAGATGCCCGGTCTCGATGATCTGGCTCCAGCGATAGCTGAACCAGCCGTTGCGGAGGATGAGCACCTGCGCGCCCTGCACAAACTGCCGCGCCACGGCTTCCATGGCAAAGGTGCCGCTGCCGGGCACGATGACCGCGGCCTGCGCGCTGTACGCCTGCTTGAGCATGGCCGACAGATCGCGCATGACCTGCTGGAACTTGGCCGACATATGGTTGAGCGAGCGGTCGGTGTACACCACCGAATACTCCAGCAGTCCGTCGGGGTCAACATGGGGCAACAGCGCGGGCATGGCAAGTCTCCTGTTCTGGGGGAATGGGCAAGTCGGTGCTCTCAAGGAAACGCAGGGCCGCCCCAAGTGTCCTTGACCCCCACGGGGGGGCGGGTCGGCGAGCCGACCCTGGGGGCGCTCAGAGCGCACCGACAACGCAAAAAGCCTAGCACGCAGAGCCAGCAATCGCCGTGGGCTTTGCCTTGTTCGTGGCGCGGGCTTACAGTCGCTGGGGTGCTTTGGTTTCACAGGTGCCCGATGAACCAGTTTCCCCCACGTCTCGACTCGCCCGTTGCCTTCGCCATGGCGCGCACCATGCTCGACGGTTTCAACCGGCACTACCGCCTGTTCCGTCAGGTGAGCGCCGCCGCCAAGCAGCGCTTCGAGTGTGCCGACTGGGCCGGACAGCAGGCGGCGCAGCGCGAGCGCATCGCCTTCTACGACCAGCGGGTGGACGAAGCCACCGAGCGCTTGCAGAACGAACTCGACGCCGGCAATCAGCCGATGGAAATCTGGCAGCAGGCCAAGCTGCATTACATCGGCCTGCTCACCAATCACCATCAGCCCGAGTTGGCCGAGACCTTCTTCAACTCGGTGACCACCAAGATTCTGCGGCGTGAACATTTCAACAACGAGTTTCTGTTCGTGCGCCCCGCGGTCTCCACCGAATACATCGAAAACGAGGAACCCGCGGCGAAGCCGACCTTCCGCGTGTACTACCCGCACACCCACGCGGCAATGCATACCTGTCTGCGCCGTGCCATCGAGAATTTTCAGCTCGCGCTGCCGTTCGAGGATCTGGACCGCGATGTGGGCTTTGTGATTGATGCGGTGCAAAGGCGCTTTGGCAGCGACATTCGGCTGCGCGCCAATTTCCAGATCCAGATGCTCGACTCGCTGTTCTATCGCAACAAGGGCGCGTATGCGGTGGGCAAGGTGATCAACGGCTTCACCGAGTTTCCGCTGGCGCTGCCCATTCTGCACAACGAGCGCGGCCAGCTCTATCTCGACACCGTGCTGCTGAGCGAGGACGATCTGCTGCTGCTGTTTTCGTTTGCCCGCGCCTACTTCATGGTGGACATGGAGATTCCGTCGGCCTATGTGCAGTTTCTGCGCAGCCTCATGGCGCGCAAGCCGCGCGCCGAGCTGTATAACGCGCTGGGCCTGGCCAAGCAGGGCAAGACGCTGTTCTACCGCGACTTTCTCTATCACCTGCGGCATTCGAGCGACCAGTTCATCGTGGCGCCGGGCATCAAGGGCATGGTGATGGTGGTGTTCACCCTGCCATCCTTTCCCTTCGTGTTCAAGGTCATCAAAGACTTCTATCCGCCGCAGAAAGACACCACCCGCGAGAAGATCAAGGGCAAGTATCTGCTGGTCAAACAGCACGACCGCGTGGGCCGCATGGCCGAGACGCTGGAGTATTCGAATGTGGCGTTCGACCGGGCGCGGTTTTCACCCGAACTGATCCAGGAAATTGAAACCTACTGCCCCTCGCAGCTCGAATTCGAGGGTGACACCATCATCATCCGGCACTGCTACATCGAGCGGCGCATGATCCCGCTCAACATCTACCTGCAAGAGGCCGACGACGATCAACTCAACGCCGCCGTCATCGAGTACGGCAATGCCATCAAGGACATGGTGGCGGCCAACATCTTTCCCGGCGACATGCTCTGGAAGAACTTCGGCATCACCCGCCACGGCAAAGTGGTGTTCTACGACTACGACGAAATCGAATACATCACCGACTGCAACTTCCGCCGCGTGCCGTTGCCGCGCAACGAGGAAGACGAAATGGCTGCCGAACCCTGGTACGCAGTGGGCCCGCACGATGTCTTCCCCGAGACCTTCGGCCAGTTCCTGCTGGGCAACCCCAAGGTGCGCACCGTGTTCATGAAGCACCATGCCGACCTGCTCGACGCGGCCTTCTGGCAGGAGCACCAGAGCCGCATCCGCGACGGCCACCTGTACGACGTGTTCACCTACGACATGGCGCGCCGCTTCGCCCGCGTGAGCGTTCGCGCGACCGATCCACCCACTCAACCCGTTCTGGAGACTCCAGCATGACTGATTCCATTGTGATTGTTTCCGCCGCGCGCACGCCCATTGGCGGCCTGCTCGGTGATTTCGCCGCCATCCCCGCCTGGCAACTTGGCGCCACCGCCATCGCCGCCGCCGTGCAACGCGCCGGTGTGGGCGGTGAGCAGGTGGACGAAGTGCTCATGGGCAACTGCCTGATGGCCGGCCAGGGCCAGGCCCCGGCGCGCCAGGCTCTGCTTGCGGCCGGGCTGCCGCAGTCGGCCGGTGCGGTCACGCTGTCAAAAATGTGCGGCTCGGGCATGCGGGCGATGATGTTCGCCCACGACATGCTGGCCGCGGGCAGCGCTTCCGTCATGCTGGCCGGCGGCATGGAGAGCATGACCAACGCGCCGCATCTGGCCTTTGTGCGCAAGGGCGTGAAGTATGGCGCCACCGCCTTCTACGACCACATGGCCGTCGATGGCCTGGAAGATGCCTATGACCGCGGCAAGGCCATGGGCGTATTCGCTGAAAGCTGTGTGGAGAAATACGGATTCAGCCGCGAGGAGATGGACAACTTCGCCATCGCCTCCACCCAGCGCAGCAAGGCCGCCAACGAGGACGGCAGCTTTGATTGGGAAATGGCACCGGTGATGATTCCCGGCAAAAGTGGCGAGGTGCAGATCAGCCGCGACGAGCAGCCGTTCAAGGCCAAGCTCGACAAGATTCCCGGCCTGCGCCCCGCGTTCAAGAAAGACGGCGCCATCACCGCCGCCACGTCGTCGAGCATTTCCGACGGTGCCGCGGCACTGGTGCTGATGCGCCAGTCCACCGCCGACAAGCTCGGCTGCAAGCCGGTGGCGCGCATCGTGGCACACGCGGTGCATGCGCAGGCGCCCGAGTGGTTCACCACCGCGCCGGTTGGCGCCATTCAGAAGGTGCTCGACAAGGCCGGCTGGCAGGCGGGCGCGGTGGATTTGTGGGAAGTCAACGAGGCCTTCGCCGCCGTCACCATGGCGGCGATGCGCGAATTCAAGCTGCCGCACGACATCGTGAACGTGCACGGGGGCGCGGTGGCGCTGGGCCATCCCATCGGCGCGTCGGGCGCGCGCATCGTCGTCACCCTGCTGGGTGCGCTGCGCAAGCGCGGGCTGAAAAAAGGTGTGGCCGCGCTGTGCATCGGCGGCGGCGAGGCCACGGCCATGGCCGTGGAGTTGCTGTGAATCTGCGCCGCCTGTCGCATGCGATCCAGCAGGAGTTGCCATGAAAAAATGCATCAGTTCGGGATCGACCTTCGAGGCGCTGGCCGGCTACAGCCGCGCAGTGGTTGACGGTCACTATGTGCATGTCTCCGGCACCACGGGGTTCGACTACACCGCCATGACCATCAGCCCAGATGCGTCGGAGCAAACGCGGCAATGTTTTCGCAACATCGCCGCCGCCTTGCGCGAGGCCGGCTGCACGCTGGACGACGTCGTGCGGGTGCGCTATCTGCTGACCGACGCGGCACTGTTCGAGATGCTCGCCCCCATCTTCGGTGAACACTTCGCCCGCGCCCGCCCGGCGGCTACCGCGCAAATCTGCGGCTTGATCGACCCGCGCATGCGCGTCGAAATCGAAGTGACCGCCAAGCTGCCCGACTGATCTGCCAGAACACCATGCTGCTCTCCGACGATCACCGCCTGATCCGCGACGCGGTGCGCGATTTCGCGCAAGCGGAAATCGCGCCGCACGCGGCGGACTGGGCACGCGAAAGCCGCTTTCCGCGCGAGGCGCTGCAGGGTCTTGCGGCGTTGGGCTGCCTGGGTATTGCCGTGCCGACCGAATGGGACGGCGCCGGGCTGGACTACTTGTCTCTCGCGCTGGCCATCGAGGAGATCGCCGCGGCCGATGGCGCGACCAGCACCGTGGTCAGCGTGAACAACTGCCCGGTGTGCTCCATCCTCATGGCCTGGGGCAGCGCCGCGCAGAAAGAACAGTGGCTGCGTCCGGTGGCGCGTGGCGACATGATCGGCGCCTTCGCGCTGACCGAGCCGCAGGCGGGATCGGATGCGTCGAACATTCGCACCACGGCAAGGTTGGAGGCCGACCACTACGTTCTCGACGGCGTGAAGCAGTTCATCACCAGCGGCAAGAACGGGCGGGTCGCCATCGTGCTGGCCGCCACCGACCGGGGCGCGGGCAAGAAGGGCATCAGCGCCTTCATCGTGCCGACCGACACGC
Organism: Burkholderiaceae bacterium; assembly: GCA_016936875.1. GTDB lineage: Bacteria > Pseudomonadota > Gammaproteobacteria > Burkholderiales > Burkholderiaceae_C > Thiomonas. The sequence goes on from JAFGXB010000045.1 coordinate 6,928, forward strand.
CGGGCTACATCGTCGAACGGCTGGAAGAAAAGACCGGCCAGTCCGCCAGCGACACCGCGCAGATCCGCTTCGACGCCTGCCGCGTGCCTGCGGCAAACCGCATCGGTGCCGAAGGCGCGGGCTACAAAATCGCGCTCTCCGGCCTGGAGGGCGGGCGCATCGGCATCGCGGCGCAATCGGTCGGCATGGCGCGGGCGGCGTTCGAGGCGGCGCTGCGCTACGCCCGCGAACGCAGCGCCTTCGGCAAGCCCATTGCCGAGCATCAGGCGGTGCAGTTCCGCCTGAGCGAGATGGCGATGCAGATCGAGGCGGCGCGGCAACTGCTGTGGCATGCCGCCAGCCTGAAGGATGCCGGTCTGCCCTGCCTGAAGGAAGCCGCCATGGCCAAGCTGTTCGCCAGCGAGATGGCCGAGCGCGTGTGCAGCCACGCACTGCAGATTCACGGCGGCTACGGCTATGTGGCTGATTTTCCGGTTGAGCGCATCTGGCGCGATGTGCGGGTTTGCCAGATTTACGAAGGCACGTCGGATGTGCAGAAAATGCTCATCGCCCGCGCGCTCTGAATTCCCCACCCCTTGCAGGACACCGTCATGCCCGTCAGCCCGATCACCTTCTTTTTCGATTTTTCGTCGCCCTACGCCTATCTGGCGAGCACGCAGATCGAGGCCATCGCGGCGCGCCATCTGCGCGATATCGAGTGGGTGCCCGTTTTGCTCGGGCCGGTGTTCCAGGCGACCGGCTCGAAGCCGCTGATCGATCAGCCGCTCAAGGGCGACTACGCCCGCATCGACATTCCACGCTCGGCCCGGTTCCTGAACGTGCCCTACGTCCACCCCACGCCGTTTCCGATCGCCACCTATCAGGCCGCGCGGGTGCTCATCGGCCTGCAGCGCGACTTGCCC
>JAFGXB010000046.1 GCA_016936875.1 Burkholderiaceae bacterium
GCCTGCAGCAGCGCGCCCAGGGCGGCCTCCACCACCAGCAGCGCGCCCATCATGTCGGCCAGCAGGGTTGGGGGCAGATGCGCGGTATCGATCAGCCCGGCTTGCGCCTGAAAAGTGAGGTCATGCCCTGGCAGATGCGCCTGCGCTGCGGGATACCCGAGCACGCAGACCGCACTGAGCTGCGCATGGCGCGCGGCCAGGCTGCGCTTATCGAGCCCCAGACGCTTGAGCGCCGCGGGGCGGAAGGCGGTGAACAGCAGGTCGCTGCGCTGCAACCGGGCGTGCAGCGCGGTCTGTCCTTCGGCGGTTTTCAAATCCAGTGTCTGCACCTGGACGCCCCTGTGCATGGCGCGATAGAGCGCGGGCGACATCTGCGCCATTGGATCGCCGCCAGGCGGCTCGATCTTCACCACGTCCGCGCCCAGCGCATGCAGACGAGCCGCAGCCGCCGGGCCGGGCAGATTCACGGCCAGCGTGGTGATGTGTACCCCGGCCAAGGGCTTGAAATTGCGGGAATGGCGCGGATAAAGGCGTGCGGCTGACGGCATGACAAAAGGGGTTGGCAGGGATTGGCACTGCAACGCAGCAAGACTGCATTGTGCTCAATCCGGCGCGGAATCGTTCACTGCATCGCCTGCGCGGCGATATCGAGCGAACGCAGCCGCAAATCAGCCTCAAAGATGTCGCAAACCAGCATGAACTCATCGGCCTGGGTCGATTCCGCCAGGGCAGCGAAGCCTTGTTTCACCGTCTCGGGGCCGCCGATGACCGCGATCGCAAGGAAGTCTTGGATGGCAGCGCGTTCTTGCGGGTGCAACTGCGCAAGATACTGCGCAATCGGCGGCTGCAGCCTGCCACGCTGCCCGGTGAGAATGCCCAGCACGCGCTGCTGTGTGCTGCTGGCCAGATATTGCGCCTCGTCGTCAGTTGGCGCAGCAATGAGCGGCACGCCAATGATGACGTAAGGCTTGTCGAGCGTGGGAGACGGCTGGAATTCCTGCCGATACAAGGCCAGCGCCTGATGCAGCAGGCGCGGGGCGAAATGCGAGGCGAAGGCATAAGGCAGGCCGCGCTGCGCCGCCAGCCGCGCGGAAAACAAGCTGGAACCCAGCAGCCAGATGGGGACTTGCGTGCCCGCGCCGGGCATGGCCACAAGGCGCTGGCCCGCCTCAACCGGGCCGAGCAGGTGCTGGAGTTCGGCCACGTCGCGTGGGAAATCTTCTTCGCGCTCTACGCGGTCGCGCCGCAGGGCGCGCATGGTCAGTGGATCGGTGCCGGGAGCGCGGCCCAGGCCCAGGTCGATGCGGCCGGGGTAAATCTCGGCCAGAGTGCCAAACGCTTCGGCCACGACCAGCGGCGCATGGTTGGGCAGCATCGCCCCGCCCGACCCCACCCGGATGCGCTGCGTGCCACCGGCGATATAGCCCACGAGAACGGCGGTTGCGGAACTGGCCACGCCGGCCAGGTTGTGATGCTCGGCCAGCCAGTAACGCCGAAAGCCAAGGCGCTCGGCATGTTGCGCGGTGCGCAGGGCGATGTGCAGGGCGTCGGCAACCGTGGCGTTTTCGCGCACGGCAACCAAGTCGAGCATGGATAGGGCAATATTTTTGAGGGAGTGCATCACGCCATTTTGCGGCGAATGCGCGCACTCTGCAGCGTCGGTTTGACGGCTATTGGTTTGCCGCCGCGATCTGCCGCGCCACCACCACGACTTCGATGCGCCAGCGTGGATCGGCCAGGCTGGCCTGCACCGTGGCGCGCGGCGGGGTGTGGCCAGGCGCCACCCAGGCATCCCACACGGCGTTCATGCGCGCGATGTCGGTGATGTCTGCGAGAAAAATCTGCACACTGAGCAGGTGGTGTTTGCTGCTGCCGCATTCGGCCAGCAGGCGGTCGATATGGCCGAGCACCTCGCGGGTCTGGTCTTCGAGATCCGCTTCGGGGTGGCGCTCGGGAACTTGCCCGGCGAGATAGACCGTTCCTGCGGCGATGGCCGCCTCGCTCAAACGCGGGCCAACGTGAAGTCGCGTGATCATGTGTTGCTCCAAAAGTTAACGGTCCGTGGGGAGAAACAGGCTGTCCTTGATTTCCTCCATCACCACATAGCTGTGCGACTCGGCAGAGACCGGCAGGCGCTTGAGAATGTCTCCGAGCAGGTGGCGGTATTCCTTCATGCCGCGCAGGCGGAATTTCACCAGGTAATCAAAGCTGCCCGAGACCAGATGACATTCCATGACTTCGGGCATGTGCAGCAACTCCTTGCGCACGGCGTCGAACACGTCGCCCGATTTGGTGGACAGCTTGATTTCCACAAAAACCAGCAAGGTTTTGCCCAGCGCCTCGGGGTTGACGCGTGCGAAATACCCGCTGACGACTCCGGCGCGCTCCATGCGCTTGACGCGCTCGGTGCAGGGCGACGCAGACAGGCCGACTTCGCCCGCCAGCTCGGTCATGGAGATGCGACCGTCGCGCTGAAGAATGTCCAGAATGCGGCGGTCGATGCGGTCGAGTTCGTACATCGTGTGCTGGCGCACCAAAAAAGGAAGTTGTTGCGGTGATTTTCACTGTGAAGCACCATAAAAACAAGGAATTTTTTTGCATATGACCGACTAAATTTCGCTCATCAATAATCTGCGGGGTATTTGCAATGAAAGTCATTGTTCTCGGTGCGGGGGTGATTGGAACCACCACGGCCTACTATCTCGCCAAGTCCGGCGCGGAGGTCACCGTCATTGACCGTCAAGACGCCTGCGCCATGGAAACCAGCTTCGCCAACGCGGGTCAGGTGTCCCCCGGCTACTCCACCCCCTGGGCCGCGCCGGGCATTCCGCTCAAGGCGGTGAAATGGATGTTCCAGCGCCATGCGCCGCTGGCCATCCGACCCGACGGCAGCCTGTGGCAACTGCGCTGGATGGCGCAGATGCTGCGCAACTGCACCGCAGAGCGCTACACGGTCAACAAGGAACGCATGATGCGGCTGGCCGAATACAGCCGCGCCAGCCTGCAGGCACTGCGTGCCGAAACCGGCATCGCCTACGAGCAACGCACCGGCGGCACGCTGCAGGTGTTTCGCAGCCAGTCGCAGCTCGACGCGGTGCAGCGCGACGTGGCCGTGCTGGAGGAATGCGGCGTGCCCTACCAGTTGCTCGACCGCGACCAGCTTGCCACTGTTGAGCCCGGCCTGGCCCACGCCCGCGACCGTCTGGTGGGCGGCCTGCGTCTGCCCAACGATGAAACCGGCGACTGCCAGTTGTTCACCACCCGCCTGGGCGAGATGGCCCGCGCCCTGGGCGTGGAGTTCCGCTTCGGCCAGACCATCAGCGGCCTGTCTGGCGACGGCCAGCGCATCACCGGTGTGCGGGTGGGCGATCAAACCCTCACTGCCGATCGCTATGTGCTGGCGCTGGGCAGCTACACCCGCGACTTTCTCGCGCCGCTCGGGCTGGATCTGCCGGTCTATCCGGTCAAGGGCTACTCACTCACCGTGCCGCTGGTGAATGAGGCGCTCGCGCCGCGCTCCACCGTGCTCGATGAGACTTACAAAATCGCCGTCACCCGTTTTGACAAGCGCATTCGCGTGGGAGGCATGGCCGAGCTGGGCGGATTCGATCTGCGCCTCAACCCGCGTCGGCGCGAAACGCTGGAACTGGTCACCCGCGACCTGTTCCCCGGCGGCGATCTGGCCGCAGCCGACTTCTGGACCGGCCTGCGCCCCATGACCCCCGACAGCACGCCCATCGTCGGCGCCACACGCTACCCCAATCTGTTCCTCAACACCGGCCACGGCACCCTGGGCTGGACCATGGCCTGCGGCTCGGGCCGCGTGGTGAGCGATCTGGTCTTGAACCGCAAGCCCGACATCAGCACCGAAGGACTCGGGCTGGAGCGGTATGCACGGCACGCGCCCGCACCACGTCTGCAGCATCACTCCAAACCCGCATGACCCATCGCCGCAACCCGCCCGCCCTGTGCCAAGGCTGACGAAGGGCGGGTTCGCCGGGTTCAATGCATTTCGTCGCGGATATACAGATCGCCCTTGAGCCTGGCGATGTAGGCGGCGATGTCCTGCAAATCTTGCGTGTTGTATTGCGCCACCATGCCGCTCATGATGGCGTTGTTGCGGCCATACAGCGGGGTTTGGTGTTTGGCCTGGTATTGCTGCAGGGCGTGGAACAGATAGCTCTGGTACTGGCCCGCGAGCTTGGGA
>JAFGXB010000047.1 GCA_016936875.1 Burkholderiaceae bacterium
GTGACGGGCGGTATGAGCGACGACCATTTGCGCACGCTGGAAGAACGGCTGCTGTATCTGCGCGAGCTTGAAGACCGCCGCGCCGTGGTGCTGCAGTCGATTGCAGAGCAGGGCAAGCTCACACCTGAACTGCACGCCGCAATTGCAGCCACCATGCAGAAGCAGGAACTCGAAGACCTGTACCTGCCTTACAAACCGCGCCGCGTGACCCGCGCACAAAAAGCGCGCGAAGCCGGTCTGGAGCCACTGGCCGATTTGCTGTGGCAGCAGCCGCAGACCGATCCGCTGCAAGCCGCAGCCGGATTCGTCCGTCCGCAGGCCAGCGCCGAAGTGGCAGACACCGCCACGCCGCAAGCCTGTCTCGACGGCGCGCGCGACATCCTCAGTGAGCGCTGGGCCGAAGATCCGGCCGTGGTCGCCCCCATGCGCGAATGGCTCTGGCAGGCCGGTCACCTGATCAGCCAGGTGCGCGCCGGAAAAGAGCAGGAAGGCGCCAAGTTCCGCGACTATTTCGACTACGCCGAACCGCTGGACAAAGTGCCCTCGCACCGCGCCCTAGCGGTGCTGCGCGGACGCGCGCAGGAGATGCTCGATGCCCGCATCGACCTGCCGCCCGCGCCCGAAGGCAGTGTTGTCCCCACGCTGGCGGCCTTGGCCGAAGGGCGTCTGGCCGCGCTGCTGCGCTGGAGCCATCAAGGCCGCGCGGCTGACGACTGGTTGCGCCGCGTGCTGCAATGGACATGGAAAGTCAAACTCTCGCTGACCCTGGAACGTGAGCTGCTGGCGCGATTGCGCGAGCAGGCTGAAGGCGTGGCGATCGACGTGTTTGGCGCTAATCTGCGCGATCTGCTGCTGGCGGCGCCTGCCGGGCCGAAGGTGGTGATGGGGCTGGACCCGGGCATCCGCACCGGCGTGAAGGTCGCCGTGGTCGATGCCACCGGCAAAGTTCTCGATACCGCCACCGTCTACCCCTTCGAGCCGCGCCGTGATGTGCAGGGCGCGCTGGCCACGCTGGCTGCGCTGGTGCAGCGCCACGGTGTGCAGCTGATTTCCATTGGCAACGGCACCGCGAGCCGAGAAACCGATCTGCTGGCCGCAGAACTGCTGCGTCTGGCCGCCAAGCCCGGGCTGACCAAACTGACGGTCAGCGAGGCCGGCGCCTCGGTGTATTCCGCAAGCGCCCTGGCCAGCCGCGAATTCCCCGATCTGGACGTGAGCCTGCGCGGCGCGGTGTCCATCGCGCGCCGGGTGCAGGACCCGCTGGCAGAACTGGTCAAGATCGACCCCAAAAGCATTGGCGTCGGCCAGTATCAGCATGACGTGAACCAGACCGCGCTGTCGCGCAAGCTCGACGCCATCGTCGAAGATTGCGTCAATGCCGTCGGCGTCGATCTGAACACCGCTTCGGCGCCGCTGCTGGCGCGCGTGGCCGGGCTGAGCCCGCGCATTGCGGAACAAATCGTGCTGCACCGCGACCAGGACGGAGCGTTTGCCAATCGCGCCGCGCTCAAGGCGGTGCGCGGCCTGGGCGACAAGACCTTCGAGCAGGCGGCGGGCTTTCTGCGCATCAACGGCGGTGACAATCCGCTTGATCGCACCGGCGTTCATCCCGAGAGTTATCCCCTGGTGGAAAAAGTGCTGGCTGCGGCGGGACAGCCGATCAAGTTGTTGATGGGCAACCGCGACACACTGCAACGCCTGCGGCCCGAGCAGTTTGTGGATGCGCAGTTCGGCGCCTTTACCGTGCGCGACGTGTTGGCCGAGCTGGAAAAACCGGGCCGCGATCCGCGCCCGGAATTCCGCACCGCCAAGCTGCTCGACGGCGTGCATGATTTGCATCAGCTGCAACCCGGCATGCAGCTCGAAGGCACCGTGACCAACGTCACCGCGTTTGGCGCCTTCGTTGATTTGGGCGTGCATCAGGACGGCCTGGTGCATGTGTCGCAAATGGCGCAGCGTTATGTGAGTGACGCCAGAGAAGTGGTGAAGACCGGAGACATCGTCAAGGTCCGCGTGGTTGAGGTGGACGTGCCCCGCAAGCGCATCGCCCTGTCCATGCGCCCGGCCGACGCGGCGCGAGATGGCGCGCGCAGCGGCGCGGCGGGGCCGGGGCAGGCCGCTGCCGGCAGGGCGCGTGGAGATGGCGCTTCGGGGGCGCGTGCGCGCACCGGCGGGCAGTCGCCCGCAGCGCAAAACACTGCCATGGCCGACGCCTTCGCCAAGCTCAAGCGGTAAGGGGATCAAGGGGATCAAGGGGATCAAGGGGATCAAGGGGATCAAAGCGCCTCTGCGTTTTCTTCTTGAGATGTAGATCAACAGGTTTGACACGCTCGCGCTTGAAAATCCCCCCATGACGCCGTATCTACACGGCAGTTCAGGACGGAGGATTCCATGCGGATCGACAAACTCACCACCCAATTTCAAGAGGCGCTCGCTGACGCGCAGTCGCTTGCGGTCAATCACGGCAACGCCTATATCGAGCCGGTGCATCTGCTGCACGCCCTGCTCGCACAAGACGGCCCCAAGGCGCTGCTGGCGCGCTCGGGCGTCAACGTGCCGGGGCTGACGGCAGCCGCGGCGCAGGCCATCGACCGGCTGCCCGAAGTGGAGGGCACCGACGGTAATGTGCAGATCAGCCGCGAGCTCAACGGCCTGCTCAACGTCACGGAAAAAGAGGCGACCAAGCGCGGTGACCAGTTCATTGCCAGCGAGCTGTTTTTGCTGGCCGTGGCCGACGACAAGGGCGAAGCCGGTCGCATGGCGCGCGAAAACGGGCTGACCCGCAAGTCGCTGGAGTCCGCCATCGACGCGGTGCGTGGCGGTCAGGCGGTGAACAGCGCCGAGGCCGAAGGCGCGCGCGAGTCGCTGAAGAAATACACCATCGACCTGACCGAGCGCGCGCGCCAAGGCAAGCTCGATCCGGTGATCGGCCGTGACGACGAAATTCGCCGCACCATTCAGGTGTTGCAGCGCCGCACCAAGAACAACCCGGTGCTGATCGGCGAGCCCGGCGTGGGCAAGACGGCCATCGTCGAAGGGCTGGCGCAGCGCATCGTGAATGACGAAGTGCCCGACAGTCTGCGCGGCAAGCGCCTGCTGGTGCTCGACATTGCCTTGCTGCTGGCCGGGGCCAAGTTCCGCGGCGAGTTCGAGGAGCGGCTGAAGAATGTGCTCAAGGAGCTGTCGCAAGACGCCGGGCAGACGCTGGTGTTCATCGACGAAATCCACACCATGGTGGGCGCAGGCAAGGGCGAGGGCGCGATGGATGCCGGCAATATGCTCAAGCCGGCGCTGGCGCGCGGCGAGCTGCACTGCATTGGCGCCACCACGCTTGATGAATACCGCAAATACATCGAGAAAGACGCCGCGCTGGAGCGTCGCTTCCAGAAGGTGCTGGTCGACGAGCCCAGTGTGGAAGACACCATCGCCATCCTGCGCGGCCTGCAGGAAAAGTACGAGGTACACCACGGCGTGGAGATCACCGATCCGGCCATCGTCGCCGCGGCGGAGCTGAGCCATCGCTATATCACCGACCGCTTCCTGCCCGACAAAGCCATCGACCTGATCGACGAGGCGGCGGCCAAGATCAAGATCGAGATCGACTCCAAGCCGGAGGCGATGGACAAGCTCGACCGTCGACGCATCCAGCTCAAGATCGAACGTGAGGCGGTGAAGCGCGAGAAGGATGAAGCCTCGCAGAAGCGGCTGACGCTGATCGAGGAAGAACTCGCCAAGCTCGACCGCGAATACGCCGATCTCGACGAGATCTGGAAGGCGGAGAAGGCGGCGGTGCAAGGTTCGGCGCAGATCAAGGAAGAGATTGACAAGATCCGTTTCGAGATCGAGGAACTCAAGCGCAAGGGTGACTTCAACAAGGTGGCCGAGCTGCAATACGGTCGCCTGCCCGAGCTGGAGCGCACCTTGCACGAAGCCCAGGCCAAGGAAACCGCTGGGGGCGACAAGCCGCAGGCGCGCCGCTTGCTGCGCACGCAGGTGGGCGCCGAGGAGATTGCCGAGGTGGTCAGCCGATCCACCGGCATTCCTGTCTCCAAGCTGGTGCAAGGCGAGCGCGACAAGCTGGTGCAGATGGAAGAACGACTGCATCGCCGCGTGGTGGGGCAGGATGAGGCCATTCGCGCCGTGTCGGATGCCATCCGCCGTTCGCGCGCCGGGCTGTCCGATCCGCGCAGGCCCTACGGTTCCTTTCTGTTCCTGGGGCCGACAGGCGTGGGCAAGACCGAGCTGACCAAGGCGCTGGCCGAGTTTCTGTTCGATACCGACGAGCACATCGTGCGCATCGACATGAGCGAATTCATGGAGAAGCATTCGGTTGCCCGCCTGATCGGCGCGCCGCCCGGCTATGTCGGCTATGACGAAGGCGGCTACCTGACCGAGGCCGTGCGCCGCAAGCCCTATAGCGTGGTGCTGTTCGACGAGGTGGAGAAGGCGCACCCGGACGTGTTCAACGTGCTGTTGCAGGTGCTCGACGACGGCCGTCTGACCGACGGTCAGGGCCGCACCGTGGACTTCAAGAACACGGTGATCGTGATGACCAGCAATCTCGGCTCACATCAGATCATGGCCATGAGCGGACAGCCGCAGCAAGCCATCCGCGACGCGGTGTGGGAGGAAGTGAAGGCGCATTTCCGCCCCGAATTTCTGAACCGGATCGACGAGGTGGTGGTCTTCCACGCCCTGGGCGAAAAGCAGATTGCCGATATTGCCCGCATCCAGATGCGCGGCCTGGAAGGGCGGCTGGCGCAACTTGACATGCGGCTGGACATCAGCAACGAGGCGCTGGCAGACATTTCACGCGAGGGTTTCGACCCGGTATTTGGCGCGCGGCCGCTCAAGCGCGCCATTCAGCAGCGCATCGAGAACCCGCTGGCCAAGCTGATTCTCGAAGGCCGCTTTGGCCCGAAGGACGTGATTCCGGTTCAGGTCAAAAACGGCCAGATCGTGTTCGAGCGCGGCTGAACGCCGGGGCATGCGGGCGGTTGTCGGGCAGGCGGCTCAGCCCTTCAACCACTTGAGGAAGTCGGCATAGGCCTTCGGGCTGCCGACTTCCCAGCCGGTGATGCCCAGAGCGCTGTTGGCCCGCTCCGAAGCGGGGCCGAGCAGGTCTGCGCGCACTTTGCTCACGGAATCTGCCGACACGCCAGGCGCGGCCAGCATGGCCCACATCGGCATGGGCTGGTGCTGCAACAGCACCCCGCCTTCTTGCAGCCACTTCTTGGACACCACGGGAGTCACGACGCCAATGGCGGCGACATGCATGTCCCGCATCAGCCCCGTGACGGCATTCTGGGTTTTGACATGCACGGTTCTGGGAAGCTGTTTGGCATGTTCCCGCCACAGCTTTTGCGCAATCAGGTCGACCAGGCTGCCCTCTTGCGGCGCAAGCAGCACCGTAGAGGGAGAGGTCCAGGCCTGATCCGGCGTGACGCAGGTCTGCGGCGCGCTCGCACTGAGCCCGAGAATGCTCAAAGTGCTGCCGCCGATGAGAATTTTCCCCGGCTCTTGCGGGCATTTCTGGGCGATCAGATCCGTGCCGAAATGCATGGTGTCTTTTCCGGCGGCAACCAGTTGCCAGCCTTTGGCCAGCAAGGCCGCCGTCAGGTTGGGCGGTTTGACAAAGGCAAAGCTGTACTGGGCTGCATCAGTTTTTGCCTCCGCAGCCTTGAGGTTGAAGTTGGGCTCCCACAGGACCTTGCGGTTGACAGCGCTGCCGACGACATCGCTCAGCGTCTGGCCGATGACATTCAGTGCCTGATGGTTTTCTGCTGCGAGGCCGAACTGAAACCCCATCAGCAAAGGCGTGGTGGA
>JAFGXB010000048.1 GCA_016936875.1 Burkholderiaceae bacterium
CCGCGTCTTCGTGCAGATTGCCAAGCAGCAGTGAAAACAAGGAGGTCTTGCCCGCGCCGTTCACACCCACCAGGCCTACCTTGTCGCCCGGATGCAGTGTGAGGCTGGCGTGATCGAGCACCACCTGGATGCCACGCCGCAACACGATGTCAGTGAGGCGGATCATGCTGCGTCTCCCGGCGCAAACGCTGCGCGCAAATCGTCCGCAAGCAGCAGGCAAACCGCCTCGGGGTGAAGTTCGGTGTCGAGCCAGACCGCAGGCAGTTGCGGGAATGCCGCCTCGAACGCCTTGCGCTCATTGCCCACTTCGAGCACCACCACGCCGTGCGGCGAAAGATGGGGCGGCGCGTCTTGCAATAGGCGGCGCACCAGGTCCATACCATCCGCGCCGCCCGCCAGCGCCAGCGCCGGCTCATGACGGTACTCCTCAGGCAGGGCCTGCATGCTGGCAGTGGGCACATAAGGCGGATTGCACAGCACCAAGTCGTAGCCGTCTGCGGGATGCGCGCCGAGCGCGCTCCACAGATCGGAGGCGATGAGTTGCACGCGGTCTTGCAGTGCGTAGTCGGCGCGGTTGATGTGCGCCACGGCCAGGGCATCTGGAGACAGGTCGAGCGCATCCACCTGCGCATCATCCCACGCCAGCGCGGCAAGAACGGCGAGGCAGCCGGAGCCTGTGCACAGATCGAGAATGCGCTGCGGCGGCTCAGGCAGCCAGGGATCGAGCGCCCCCTGGTCGAGCAGTTCGGCGATGAAAGAGCGCGGCACGATCACCCGCGAATCGACGGTGAAACGCAGGCCCACCAGCCAGGCTTCACCGAGCAGGTAGGCCAGCGGTTGACGGGTGGCGATGCGTTGCGCGGTGATGCCCCGCACCTGCTGAAGTTGCTGCGCGCTGAGTGGCTGCTGGGCATGGCCGTCGAACTGATCGGCCTCGGTTGCGGGCAGGCCCGCTGCGTGCAGCACCAGCCAGGCCGCCTCATCTTCGGCATTGGCGCAGCCGTGGCCGTAGCCCAGCCGGGCCGCGGCCAGCGCCTGCGCAGCTTCGGCCCAGGCCGCGCGCAAAGTGATCGTGGGCGGTGACTGTTTCTGCGGGCTTGCGGACGGGGTCATGCCACCAGCGCCTCAAGGGTGCGGCGGTAAATGTTTTTCAGCGGATCAATGGCGCTCACGTCCACCCATTCGTCGATTTTGTGGATGCTGGCATTGACCGGGCCGAACTCCACGACCTGCGGACAGATTTTGGCGATGAAGCGGCCATCAGACGTGCCGCCCGTGGTGGAGAGCTGTGCCTGCGCGCCGGTCTCGGCACGAATGGCCGATTGCAAAGCCTCGGACAAGGCTCCGGGCGCGGTGAGAAAAGGCTCGCCCCCCAGCGTCCAGTCGATGGTGTAGCGCAGCGCGTGGCGGTCGAGTACGGCATGCACGCGCTGCCGGAGTTGTTCGGGCGTGGATTCGGTGGAAAAGCGGAAGTTGAAATCCACTACCAGATCGCCCGGAATGACATTGGTCGCACCAGTACCCGCATGGATATTGGACGCCTGCCAGGAGGTTGACGGAAAGTGGGCATTGCCAGCGTCCCAGCTGATCGCCGCCAGCTCGGCAAGCGCCGGCGCGGCAAGATGGATGGGGTTTTTTGCCAGATGCGGATAGGCGATATGGCCCTGCACGCCGCGCACGGTGAGCCGCCCGGAAAGCGAGCCGCGCCGCCCGTTTTTGATCACGTCACCCAGAGTCTCGGTGGATGTGGGCTCCCCAACGATGCACCAGTCCAGCCGCTGACCGCGGGCGGCCAGCATGTCGCACACTTTGACCGTGCCATCGCGCGCCGGGCCTTCTTCATCGCTGGTCAGCAGGAATGCGATCGCTCCTGCAGGCTGCGGATGGGCAGCAAGAAATTCTTCCACCGCCACCACCATCGCCGCCAGCGAGGTTTTCATGTCGGCTGCGCCGCGTCCATAGAGCTTGCCGTCGCGCACAGTGGGCACGAACGGGTCGCTGTGCCACTGGTCGAGCGGCCCGGTGGGAACGACATCGGTATGTCCGGCAAACATCAGCACCGGCGCATCGTCTGCCGCGCCTGGGCGCAGCGCCCAAAGGTTGGTCACACGAAAGTCGGCAGGGCCGCTTTCCACCGTCTCGCAGACAAAGCCCTGCGCGGCCAGACGCGCGCACAGCACCTGCTGACATCCTCCATCGTTCGGCGTGACGGAGTGGCGGGAGATGAGGTCATGGACCAGGGTTTGGGTTGGGGACATGCGAGAGTCGTGAGCGATTTAACGCGGGGAATCGAGATCGAGGGTGATTTCGGTGAAGGACGGGGTATCGTCTTCGATCGCCTCGGCGGGAGCGGACTGCTTACGCAAGGCCGAATCGTTTTCCAGACGCCAGAGCAGGTTGGTGGGAGAGTCGGCGTAGGCCAGGGCTTCCTCGCGGCTCACCACGCCATCGATCACCATGGCGGCCAGCGCCTGCTCGAAAGTCTGCGAGCCTTCGGCCATGGATTTTTCCATCGCCTCCTTCACGCCGGAAAAGTCGCCCTTTTCAATCAGTTCCCGCACCAACTGGGTGTTGAGCATGATCTCGACCGCTGGCGTCAGCCCCCCTGCGCTCGCGCGCAACAAACGCTGCGACACGATGCCCCGCAGACCGGAGGACATGTCGTTGAACAGCGCGGCACGCTGATCCATTGGGTAGAAACCGACGATCCGGTTCAGCGCCTGGTAGCTGTTATTGGCATGCAGCGTGGCCAGGCAGAGGTGGCCGGACAAGGCGTATTGCAGCGCCGCACTCATCGTGATCTGGTCGCGGATCTCGCCGATCATGATGCAGTCGGGGGCCTGGCGCAGCGCATTTTTCAGGCCAACTGCGAGCGACTCGGTATCAATCCCCACCTCGCGCTGGTTGACGATGGACTTGCGGTTGGTGAATAGATATTCAATCGGCTCTTCCAGAGTGAGGATGTGACCGGTCTTGTTGGTGTTGCGGTAATCAATCATCGACGCCAGGGTGGTGCTCTTGCCCGCGCCGGTGGAGCCCACCATCAGCAGCAAGCCGTGCTTTTCCATCACCAGATCAGCCAGCACGCCGGGCAGGTTGAGTGACTCCAGCGCCGGAATTTCTCCAGGGATGTAGCGCACCACCATGGCCACGCTGCCACGCTGGCGAAAGGCGCTGATGCGAAAACTCCCCAGGCCCGGTCGTGGCAGGCCGATGTTGAGCTCGCCGGTCCGCGTGACTTCCGCCGCTTTTTCATGCCCGACGGCCTCGGCCAGCAGACGGAACGGCTCCTCCGGCGTCAGCACCTGCCGGTTGACCGCCACTGCGTGGCCGTTGATGCGGATGAGGATGGGTGCATGCGGACTGATGTAGATGTCGGACGCTTTTTTCTCCGCCATCAGTTTGAACAAACGTTCCATTGCCGACATACATCCCCCTTTTTTGTTTGAACTGCGATTTGCCGCGAACGCCCGCTCAGGTGCGCAGCAGCTCGTTGATGCTGGTCTTTGAGCGAGTTTGCGCGTCCACACGCTTGACGATCACGGCGCAATACAGGCTGTATTTGCCGTCGCTGCTGGGCAGGTTGCCGCTGACCACGACCGAGCCTTCGGGAATGCGGCCATAGCTCACTTCGCCCGTGGCGCGGTCGTAGATCTTGGTCGATTTGCCAATGTAGACGCCCATGGAAATCACGCAGTTGTCTTCGACGATCACCCCCTCCACCACTTCCGAGCGCGCACCGATGAAGCAGTTGTCGCCAATGATGGTCGGGTTGGCCTGAATCGGCTCCAGCACCCCGCCGATGCCGACGCCGCCCGACAGATGCACGTTCTTGCCGATCTGCGCGCAAGAACCCACGGTGGCCCAGGTATCGACCATCGTGCCCTCGTCCACATAGGCGCCGATGTTCACATAAGACGGCATCAGCACCACATTGGGGGCGATATACGCGCCATGCCGCGCCACGGCTGGCGGCACCACGCGCACGCCGGTGGCGCGCATCTGCTCTTCACTGAGATTGTGGAATTTGGTCTGCACCTTGTCGAAAAAATGCAGATCCCCCGCCTGCATGGCCACGTTGTCATGCAGGCGGAAGCTCAGCAGCACGGCTTTTTTCAGCCATTGGTGCGTCACCCAGTCGCCATTCACCCGTTCGGCCACGCGCAGCTTGCCCACGTTGAGCTGGTCGATCACATGGCCGACCGCCTCGCGCAGTTCCGCCGGGGCGTTGGCCGGGCTGTAGCTGGTGCGGTTGTCCCAGGCCTGGTCGATGAGGGTCTGCAATTGTTGCGTCATGGTGGGGCTCATTGTGAGGGGTTAAGTGCTGAACAATAGGCGGCAATGCGGCGCGCTGCCTCGATACATTCGTCCTTGGAAGCGACCAGCGCCATGCGCACACGTCCGCTTCCCGGATTGGTGCCGTCCTGCTCCCGCGCCAAAAAGCTGCCGGGAAGAACGGTGACATTGTATTTTTCAAGCAAGCCGCGGGCGAACTGCGTGTCGTCCACAGGCGTTGCGGCCCAGAGATAGAACCCGGCGTCGGGCAACTGGACATCCATCACCGGCTGCAGAATGGGCAGCACGGCGGCGAATTTTTCGCGGTACAGCGCGCGGTTGTTCTCAACGTGGGCCTCATCGCTCCAGGCGGCCGCGCTGGCGGCCTGCACCGCAGGGCTCATGGCGCTGCCGTGATAGGTGCGGTAACGAGTAAACGCGGCAATCAGCGCAGCGTCTCCTGCAACAAAGCCGGAGCGCAAGCCCGGTACGTTGGAGCGTTTGGATAGCGAGGTGAAGAACAACAAATTGCGGAAATCCGTCCGTCCCAGTTGCCAGGCCGCCTCCAGGCCGCCGAGCGGCGGCTGGTCGCCAAACCAGATTTCCGAATAGCACTCGTCACTGGCAATGACAAAGCCATGGCGATCGGACAGATCAAACAGCAACGCCCACTCGGACAGCGGCATCACCGCGCCGGTGGGATTGCCTGGCGAGCAGACATAGAGCAACTGCGTACGCTGCCAGACCGCATCGGGCACGGCGGCCCAGTCCACCGCGAAATTGCGCTGCGCATCGACTGCGGCGAAATACGGCTGCGCCCCCGCAAGCAAGGCCGCGCCTTCATAGATTTGATAGAAGGGATTGGGGCAGACCACAGTGGCGCCGTGCCGACTGGCGTCCACCACGGTCTGCGCGACGGCGAACAAGGCCTCGCGGGACCCGTTGACCGGCAGCACCTGGGTCTGCTCATTCAGCGCCACGCCATAGCGGCGATGCGCCCATTGCGCGCAGGCCTGCCGCAGCGCAGCCGTCCCAGCCGTGCTGGGGTAGACCGCCAGCCCGTCGAGATGCGTTGCCAAGGCATCGCGAATGAACTGCGGCGTGGGGTGTTTGGGCTCGCCGATCCCCAGGCTGATCGCCGACCACTGCGCAGACGGGATCACCCCCTGATTCAAAACGCGCAGTTTTTCAAAGGGATAGGGCTGAAGCAGATCGAGGCGGGGATTCACTGGAAGCGTGTGGACGTGTGGGCAGACGGATCGCGCATTCTACGAAGGCCCGCCCGGAACGCTGCGCGCCACCGCCGCAGAAAAAAACTGCAGTTCCTCCCGAAGCACTGTCATCACGGCACCGATCCGCGCGTTGTCTCAAAACAAACACGCGTTTCCCCTCCTGAATCTTCGCGCCCGAACTGGCCCACTATGCTATGGATCATGTTTATGCCCTCCCCTCTCTGCGCGTGAGCGACGCTGCCGCACTCGCTTCCAGCGCGCTGAACCAGTTTTGCGCCGATGTGCGCGTGCGCGCCACACGCATGGCGCTCATCGAGTTGCGCGACGCCGCCATGGCCGCCGATGTGGTGCAGGACAGCCTGCTCAAACTGGTGAGCAACTATCAGCACCGCCCCTCGGAAGAATGGGCGCCGTTGTTTTACAGCATCTTGCGCAACCGCATCACCGACATGCACCGCAAGCGCAAGGTGGAGAAGATTTTTGATTTTTTCTTTTCCGCAGACGAAGACGACGATCAGCCGCCAAGCTGGGAGTCCGTGGCCGATACCGCCCTGGGCCCCGAAGCGGAAGTGGCCAACGGCCAGCTTGCCGGGCGTATCGCAGACGCGGTGTCCGCGCTCAGCCCGCGTCAGCGCGAAGCGTTTTTACTGCGAGAAATGGAAGGACTCTCCATTGTGGACACGGCGATGGCGATGAAAGTCAGTGAGGGTAGTGTGAAAACGCACCATATGCGCGCACTCACCCGTCTCAGGGAATTGCTTGAATCCGACCATCCCGCTAAAGTTTGAATTGCTCGCCTCAGGTGACATCATGACCACCCAGAACCACCTCACTCCAGCTCAGATCGACCACTATCGCAGTGGTCTGGCGTCGGCTGAACAGGCCGCGCAAATGCAAACACATCTGCAGCACTGCCCGCAGTGCCAGAATGCGCTGCAGTTCGGCCAGCGTCTGAGCGCCCAGCTTGCTCCGCTGCCCCAGCTTGCTGCGCGCATGCCGCAGCGCCATCCGCGCGCCGTGCGCTGGCCGCGGGTATTTGCCGCCGGCATGGCAACTGCGTCCCTGGCACTCGCCGTGTTCATCAGCGTGCCGCACCTCACCACCAGTGAGGGCAACTATCCCGGGAACCTGAGCCCGCAGGTGGCAGACGCGGTACAGAACATCGAGTTCTATCAATGGCTCTCCAACCACCCGCAAATGCTGCAACAGGGACTTCAAAATGGCAACCCGGCCTGATCGCATCCGCCTGGGAAACGCCCCTGTCCGCACCGCAGCCACCGCTTTAGCCACTGCGGTGGCTGCGGTCTTGAGCGCGCTCACGTTAGCACCGGCAGCGGTAGCCAACCAGCGTGACGGCCAGGGCGCGTATCAACAGTGGGAAAAAATGCCGCCGCAGCAGCGTGACCGCATTCTGCAAGAGCAGCAGCGGTTCAAGCGTCTGCCGCCCGGCGAGCAGGAACGCCTGCGCCGCGAGTACGAACAACGCCAAAGGCAGTGAAGCGGCGGCCTGCGGCCCGTGCCCCGAAGCCCGTGCGTCAATGCCCGGCGTGCGGGAAAAATAGAAAAACCTCTTTCCCATCGCGCAGCACCTGCGTACGCACCCCGTGCGGTAAGGTGAGCTTGGTGCGCACATGACCAAATGGCAGACCGGTGAGCACCGGCACACCATGCGGCTTGAGTTGTGCGCGCAGCCAGTCCACCGCAGCATCCAGGTTGTAGCCCGCGTCATGCGCGCTGAGCTTGTAGGCCGTGAACTGACCGAGCAGGACTGCCTTCTGCCGCTGCAGCACGCCGGCGTGAAGCAGTTGACTGAACATGCGCTCAATGCTGTAGGGATGCTCATTCACGTCCTCAAGGAACAGCACGCCCCCCGCACGCGGCAGGTAAGGCGAGCCGACCAGGCTGGCGACCATGGCGAGGTTGCCGCCCCAGAGGATGCCCTTGACGTCGAGGCCGCGCGGGGCGTCGTCGCAGGCGAAACCAACCGCTTCGAGCGTGCCGTCGGCGGCATCAAGGAAACTGTCGACGGTGATCTCGTCCGGATTTTTCTCGCCAAAATCGTAAGACGCCATCGGCCCGCTGAACGTGACCGCGCCCGTCTGGGCAAACAACGCGAGCTGCAGTGCAGTGAAGTCGCTGTGCCCAACCCACATCTGCTTGCGAGTTTTGATGGAATCGGCCAGCAAGGCGTAATCGATCCACGGCAACAGGCGACTCAAGCCGTAGCCGCCGCGCGTCATCATCACCACATCGGCTTTGCTGCGCGCCGCATCGTGCAGCGCGCGCAGGCGCTGGGCATCCGTCCCGGCAAAGCGCTGCACCCGCGCCAGCACCTGCGCGGCGGCCTGCACGCGAAAGCCCAGCGTTTTCAGATGTGCCTTGGCCAATTCCAGGCGTTCGGCGTCCTGGACAGCGCCGGCGGGCGACACGAGGCGCAGGAGACCGCGTTTCGTATCGTGTGCTGAAAAAGACTCGGGTGATGGCATGCGTGTGTCCGGTAAATAGGAGAGCTCCCAGGATCGGCTCGCCAACCCCGCCCCCGTGGGGGACAAGCAAACTTGGGGCCGCCCTGGGTTTCCTTGGGAAGGCAGAAACGAAGCGCCATTAGATCAAAGGCGGATCAATATCGAGTTCGGTCACTTCGATACCTGACAGGCAGGCCTCATGCGCAGAATCCTGCTGCGATTTTTGCGCCCTGCGGCGTTCGCGAAAAAACTCTTGCAGCAAGTTGCTGCACGCCGTCTGCTCGACACCTGCTGTGATGCTGCAGTGGTGATTCAGCCGGGGGTCGGCGAACAGGTCGACCACACTGCCCGCCGCGCCAGTCTTGGGGTCGTGCGCGCCAAACACCACGCGCGCAAACCGGGCATGCAGCAGCGCCATGGCACACATGGCGCACGGCTCCAGCGTGACATACAAAGTGCAATCCGGTAGACGGTAATTGCCCAGCAGATGGGCCGCTTGCCGCAAGGCAACGATTTCAGCGTGCGCAGTGGGGTCGTGCTCGCCAATCGGCCGGTTGTAACCGGTGGCAATCACCTGCCCCGCACGAACGATCACCGCGCCAACTGGCACCTCTCCCAGCAACCAGGCGTTCTGCGCCTGATCGAGCGCCAGATGCATGAACGCGCGGTCTGCCTCCAAGTCCAGTTGCGTGTCGCCTGCCATGTCTATTCAGGCACGCTGGCCGGACGTGCCTTGAGTGCTTTGTCCAGCGATTGCTTGAACTGCTTGAGCGCCGCCGACGCAGGCTGACCCTCCCCACCCCGCGCCCCGTCCGTTGCAGACTGCGTCGCCACACCGACTTGTGCTGTTAACTGCGTGCGCACCAACCAGACAAGAATCAACAGCGTCAATAACAAACCGATGAGTCCGAACAGCATGCGCATCGTGCTTCACTTCCATCCAGTTATAAAAAAGAATAAAAATACGTTATTCGACAATTATTTTCAAATATCGTCGCATTTTATTCCATTAAAAGTGCCGAGTTCAGAAAATTTCATGCGGCGCTCAGCTCTTGAGATAACTCAGGATGCTTGATGATCAGCCGAAGCAGGCACAGCACTCCTCCCGGAGGTGCAAACCGGCCTTGCTCCCAATCGCGCAACGTCGCCACAGGGGTTTCGATGCGCTCGGCGAAAGCGAATTGCGTTAGTCCGGACTTCTCCCGTGCTTGACGCACGATGATCTGCTCTGGCGTTGTGACACGCCCAATCCCTGCCTTCGCCTCTGCGAGCGCTTGCCGCAGATCGGGAAATGCTTCACCGGCATCGGCCTCGTTAGCCGTTACCACCTTGTCAACGTCGATTTTCTTGATGCCCATGTCACACGACCCTTTTTGATTTCAGCGGGGAGCATGTTGGTGCGTTCAGCTTTGGCATACTCCGCTACCAGCGGCACCACTTCCTGCTCCGTTAGATTGAAGTGGACACCCGTGCACCACTTGACTAGCCAGACCCTGCCCGGCTCCAGCGAACCTTGCGTGCGCCATCAGCACCTGGGATCACATCCCCTGCCAGCGGATTCGCCGCAATCCAGTCGATGAAGGCCAGTCGCTCGTCTTCTGACCACAGCTTCTCGGCCTGCTTCTGAAATGTCGGGGTTTCGATCACTGTGCGCACAGATGTTGAATTGTACGGGTTTCCCGCAGTAAGTCATAGCACCCACCATTCGCTTCACAACGCACCGCTTGATCTCTGGCGCCCGCAAGCCGAGTTGGCGAATGCACCTACTGCGCAGAAGGCCCATAGGGGCTAAAATTTGTGCATCGCAACAAAGAAGAGTCGGAGCCCATCATGGTGTATGACCTATATGAAACCCAGCGTGCGCTGATGCGGCCGCTGGCCGACTTTGCCGAGGCTGCCGCCAAGTTTTATGCCCACCCGGTCTGGCCTGCAGTGCCGCACACCGTCACGCAGCGCGTCTCGGCCAGCTATGACTTGATGCACCGTCTGCTCAAGGATTACGAAAAGCCGCAGTTCGGCATCGACACGGTCGTCATTCAGGACAAGGCTGTGGCGGTGCAGGAGCGGGTGGTGCTCGAAAAGCCGTTTTGCCGCCTGTTGCGCTTCAAGCGCTTTTCCGATGACGCCAGCCTGCTGGGCAAACTCAAGGACGATCCCACCGTGCTGATCGTGGCTCCGCTCTCCGGCCACCACTCCACCCTGTTGCGCGACACGGTGAAAACCATGCTGCAGGATCACAAGGTGTTCATCACCGACTGGACCGACGCGCGCATGGTGCCCACCGAACAGGGCGGTTTCAGTCTGGATGATTACGTTGCCTACATCCGCGAGTTCATTGCCGCCATTGGCCCGGACGTGCATGTGGTTTCGGTGTGCCAGCCCACGGTGCCAGTGCTAGGTGCCATTTCCCTGATGGCCAGCGCGGGCGAGATTGCGCCGCGCAGCATGATCATGATGGGCGGGCCCATCGACGCGCGCAAATCGCCCACGGCGGTCAACAATCTGGCGATGAACAAGAGCTATACGTGGTTCGAGAACAATGTGATCTACCGCGTGCCCGCCAACTATCCCGGAGCCGGTCGGCGCGTCTATCCCGGCTATCTGCAACACACCGGCTTCGTGGCCATGAACCCGGACCGCCACCTCACCTCGCACTACGACTATTTCCTCGACCTGATTCGCGGCGACAACGACGACGCCGAAGCGCACCGCCGCTTTTACGACGAATACAACGCCGTGCTCGACATGGACGCCGATTACTACCTCGACACCATCAAACTGGTGTTTCAGGACTTTGGCCTGGTCAACGGCACCTGGAGCGTGGCGGGCAAGGCGGTGCGGCCGCAAGACATCCACCGCACCGCCTTGCTGACCATTGAAGGCGAACTCGACGACATTTCCGGCGCGGGCCAGACCGAGGCCGCGCACGACCTGTGCACCGGCATCGCCTCGGTCAGCCGCCAGCATTATGTGGCCGAGGGGGCGGGGCATTACGGCATTTTTGCCGGACGGCGCTGGCGCGAAAAAATCTACCCCGTGGTGCGCGACTTCATCGCCGCCCATCCCCACGGCGCGGCCGGCGACCCGCCGCGCAAACCGGCACGTTCCCGCGCCCCGGCCTGACCCCGCTTTGCCCATGCCCACGGTGACCGCAGCGCTGGCCGCGCAAATCGACGCCGCGCTGCCGCAGACGCAGTGCACCCGCTGCGGCTACCCAGACTGCGCCGCCTACGCCCAGGCCATCGCCGAGGAGCAGGCCGACATCAACCGCTGCCCGCCCGGTGGCGCGCAGGGCATCGAGCGGCTGGCCGCCTTGCTGCATCGCCCTGCCCTCGCGCTGAACCCGGAATGCGGCGCCGAAGCCCCCCGCCTGCTGGCGGTGATCGACCCCGTGCAATGCATCGGCTGCACCCTGTGCATCCAGGCCTGCCCGGTGGATGCCATTGCCGGGGTGTCCAAGCGCATGCACACCGTGATTGCGCAGTGGTGCACCGGCTGCGCGCTTTGTCTGCCGCCCTGCCCGGTTGACTGCATCCGCATGGAGCCGCTGCCCAACGCCGATCTGGCCACCCAGACCGGCTGGAATGCCTGGACTCCGGCACAATCCGCCGAAGCCCGGCAGCGCTACGCCCGCCATCTCCAGCGCCATCCCCGCCAGCTGGCGCAAGCTGCCGCAGCAGAACTTGCGCAGACCAAACCGCCCGCGCCCACCGCCCCTTCCGCCGACCGCAAAGCCGCGCTGCTGCAAGCCGCGCTGGAACGTGCCCGCCAGCGGCAAAACACCACCACCTGAATGTCGAAACTTCCAGCAAAAGACAACAACATGACAACAAAACCCAGTAAATCACTGCAAACCTTCCCGAACCCCGCCCCTGCGCGTGACTATCACATTCACATGCAGATTCCAGAATTCACCTGCCTGTGCCCACTGACCGGGCAGCCGGATTTCGCCCGCTTCGACATCGACTTCATCCCTGACAAGAAGTGCGTCGAACTCAAGAGCCTCAAGCTGTATATGTGGAGCTACCGGGATGAAGGCGCGTTTCACGAAAAAGTGACCAACACCATCCTTGACGACCTGGTGAAGGCCATGTCACCGCGCTTCCTGCGGGTGACGGCGCGCTGGTATGTGCGCGGAGGCATCTATACCAATGTGGTGGTCGAACACCGCAAACGCGGGTGGAAACCGGCACCCCGCGTCGATCTGGCGCAGTTCGACGCCGCCGAACCTGCTGCGAATTGAGGCGAGTCGGCCGTTTTGATCTGGGGCGTTGACGTTTGAAACTGTGCGTCTCCCCACCCCAACCCTCCCCACGAGTGGGGATGGAGCAAAACGGCACCTCCTCCGACTACAGGGGTTGGGGGGCCGCTCAGGTTTTAAGCGGCGCTGCAGGCTGGATGCGCAGGATGGCGTTCAGCCCTGTAACCAGCACGGAGCCATCGGCCAGCGCCTGCACGCCGTAGGGCAGATGCAGTGCGCCGGGTAGAGCGCCTGGGCTGACCTTCTCGCCGTCGCCGTTGCCGGCCAAGGTACTCACCGTGCCGTCCGGGGCGATGCGGCGAACCCGGTTATTGCCGGTATCCGCCACGATCAGGCTGCCATCTGGCGCGAATGACAGGGTTTGCGGGTGCAGGAACAGCGCGTCAGCAGCCCCTCCATCGGCAAAACCGCCCTTGCCGGGCCGACCGGCAAAGGTGCTCACTTTGCCGTCCGGGGTGATTTTGCGAATGACGTTGTTGAAGTATTCGCTCACAAACACATTGCCCCGCCCATCCAGTGTGAGGCCCACCGGGGTGTTGAACCGGGCCTTGGTTCCCGTCCCGTCGCGCCAGCCCGCATCTCCGGGAACACCTGCCAGGGTGCTGACCACGCCCCGCGCGCTGATGCGGCGCACCGTGCTGTTGTAAGCATCTGCCACATACACAACGCCCTGCGCGTTCACGCCCAGCCCCACGGGATGGTTGAAACGCGCCTTGGCGCCCGGCCCATCGGCAAATCCTTCAACCTCCAGCTTGCCCGCCAAGGTGCTCACCATGCCGTCGCGCGCAATGCGCCGCACCGTATTGCTGCCGGAATCGGTGACGAACAGGGTGCCGTCCGCCGCGACGGCCACACACTCGGGCGAGTAAAACCGCGCCTGCAGCGCCGGGCCATTGCGGGCGTCGCGTTGTTCCACCTGTCCGGCCACAAGGGTGACCTGACCGTCCGTGCCCAGTTTGCGCACCACACTGTTCACATAGTCCGCGACAAACACATTGCCCTGCGCGTCCAGCGCCATGCCGCGCGGGTCGTGGAACCGCGCCTGGGAGAAATTTCCCGCGTTGTATTGCCCCGGGCCGATGGCGCCGACGTAGACCTCCAGTGTGCCCGCTGCCTGTGCGGCCTGGGCAGCCCGGGCGCTTGGCGAGAGCAGAGGAAACAGACCGCTGGACAGGACCAGCGCTCCGGCGGATTGCATGAATTGGCGTCGCTGCATGATGGTTCAGGTGAGTGCGCCCGCGTCAGTGCGCGAGTCTGGCTGCAAAGTGCCAAGCTTATTGCAGCCGCAGCGCGCGTGCAGATCGCTATGTGCCGCGCCGGTCCACCAGCGCGCGGGCAATGGTGCCCAGATCGACATATTCGAGTTCCGCGCCGGCAGGAACACCGCGTGCCAGCCGGGTGACACGCAGGCCGCGCGGGCGCAGGGTTTCGGCAATGACGTGCGCGGTGGCCTCG
>JAFGXB010000049.1 GCA_016936875.1 Burkholderiaceae bacterium
AACGGGGGGAAGGGCCATGATCAAAACGCCTCGACTGACAGGGCCATGGTGCTGTCCGCACCTTGCAGCACCGCGTCGCGCAAGGCGCCGCAGCGGGGCAGGATGTGGGCGCAGTAAAACGCCGCCGTGGCGCGCTTGGCCTGGGCGAATGTGGCCTCCTCCGCGCTCAGTCGCCCGGTGGCGAGCCAGCTTTCCGCCAGTTGCCACCCAGCCAGCAAGGTGCCCGCGAGCAGAAGGTAGGGCACGCTGCCGGCATAGGCGGCGTTCGGGTCGGCCTTGCCATGCGCAGCCATGAAGGCCACGACCTGCGCATAGGCCTCGCGCGCCCGGCCGAGTTGCCCGGCCATGGAGACGGCCTGCGCATCGCCCGAGGCCTTGAGCGCCTCTTCGGTTTTGCTCACGCGGCTGGCGAAGTTCATCGCCAGCGCGCCGGCGTCGCGCACGGTTTTTCGGCCCACCAGATCGTTGGCCTGGATGGCCGTGGTGCCTTCGTAAATGGTGAGGATGCGGGCGTCGCGGTAGAACTGCGCCGCGCCGGTTTCCTCGATGAAACCCATGCCGCCATGCACCTGCACGCCCAGGCTGGCGACTTCAATGCTCATCTCGGTGGAAAAGCCCTTGACCAGCGGCACGAGAAACTCATAAGCCGCCTCATGCGCGGCGCGCTGCTGCGCATCCGGGTGCGCGCGGCCCACGTCATGCAGGCTGGCGGCCACCAGCGCCAACGCCCGCGCGCCTTCGGTGAGTGCGCGCATGGTCATGAGCATGCGGCGCACATCCGGGTGATGAATGATGGCGACCGACTGTGCCGCGCTGCCGTCCACCGGGCGCGACTGCACGCGGTCGCGGGCGTAGGCCGCCGCCTTTTGATAGGCCGCCTCCGCCACGGCCACGCCCTGCAGGCCTACGGCGAAACGCGCCGCGTTCATCATGATGAACATGAACTCCAGGCCGCGGTTGGGCTCGCCCAGCAGTTCTCCAATGGCGCCCTCGCCCACCTCGCCCTTGCCGTCGCCAAACACCAGCACGGCGGTCGGGCTGGCCTTGATGCCCAGCTTGTGTTCGATGGAGGCGCACCACACGTCGTTGCGGCGGCCATCCTCCAGCACCTTGGGCACGATGAACAGCGAAATGCCCTTCACGCCCGCCGGTGCGTCGGGCAGGCGGGCGAGCACCAGATGGACGATGTTTTCGGCCATGTCGTGTTCGCCATAGGTGATGTAGATTTTCTGGCCGAAGAGGCGGTACTTGCCGTCCGCCTGCGGCTCGGCGCGGCTGCGCACCAGCGCCAGATCCGAGCCGGCCTGCGGCTCGGTGAGGTTCATGGTGCCGGTCCATTCGCCCGAGATCAGCCGGGGGATGAAACGCTGTTTCTGCTCGGCGCTGCCTGCGGTGAGCAGTGCCTCGATGGCGCCGTCCGACAACAAGGGGCAGAGCGCAAAACTGAGGTTCGCGCCATTGAGCATTTCGGTGCAGGCGGCGGAAATGCTTTTGGGCAAGCCCTGGCCGTCGAATTCCGTCGGGTGCTGCAAACCCTGCCAGCCGCCTTCGGCAAATTGCTTGAACGCCTGCTTGAAGCCGGGTGTGGTGGTCACCACGCCGTGGCTCCAACTGCTGGGTTGCAGATCGCCGACACGGTTCAGCGGGGCGACCACATCCTGGTTGAAGCGGGCGCATTCTTCCAGCACGGCGCGTGCGGTGTCGGGCGTGGCATCTTCAAACCCGGGCAACTGGGCGATGGACTCCAGACCGGCGAGATGTTCCAGGTCGAACATCATGTCGCGGACGGGGGCGGTGTAGGACATGCGAGTCTCCGGTTTGGGGCTTGTGATGCTGCGGGCTGTTCTGTGCAGCCTCTGCAGGTTGTGAACGGGCTGGAGCGCTTGCTCGAACCTTCTCAGATTTGCTTGACCATTTCCGGCACGGCGGTGAACAGATCGGCCACCAGACCGTAGTCGGCCACGCCGAAAATCGGAGCTTCTTCGTCTTTGTTGATGGCGACGATGACCTTGCTGTCCTTCATGCCGGCCAAGTGCTGAATGGCGCCGGAAATGCCCACCGCCACATAATGCTGTGGCGCGACGATCTTGCCGGTCTGCCCCACCTGCCAGTCGTTCGGCGCGTAGCCCGCGTCCACCGCGGCGCGGCTGGCACCCATGGCGGCGCCGAGTTTGTCGGCCAGCGGGGTCATCACCGCGTCGAAGTTTTCCTTGCTGCCCAGGCCACGGCCACCGGAGACGATGATCTTGGCGGCTGTGAGTTCGGGCCGTTCGCTCTTGGTGGTTTCGCGCCCGACCAGGCTGGACAGGCCGGTGTCGGCCACGGCGGGCAGGCTTTCCACCGCCGCACTGCCGCCGCTCGCGGCCACCGGGTCGAAGCCGGTGGTGCGCACGGTGATGACCTTGATGGCGTCTGCGCTCTGCACCGTGGCAATGGCGTTGCCGGCGTAGATCGGGCGGTCGAAGGTGTCAGCCGAGAGCACATGAATGACATCGGAAATCTGCGCCACATCCAGCAATGCCGCCACGCGCGGCATCAGGTTCTTGCCGAAGGCCGTGGCCGGGGCCAGGAGGTGGGTGTACTGCTTGGCAACGGCCAGCACCTGGGCGGCGTGGTTCTCGGCCAGGCCGTCGCCCAGATAGGGCGCATCGGCGTGCAGCACCTTGGTCACACCAGCGACCTGCGCGGCGGCCTGCGCGGCGGTGGCGCATTCGCGTCCGGCCACCAGCACGTGCACTTCGCCACCACAGGCTGCTGCGGCGGCCACGGTGTTGAGGGTGGAGGGCTTGAGGGCGTGGTTGTCGTGTTCAGCAATGACGAGTGCAGTCATGTCGTGTCCTTGCAATGGAGGGGTCAGATGACCTTGGCTTCGGTCTTCAGGCGGGCAATCAGGGTGGCCACGTCGGCCACTTTCACTCCGGCGCCGCGCTTGGGCGGCTCCACCACTTTGAGCGCCTTCAGGCGGGGCGTCACGTCTACGCCCAGTGCATCGGGTTTGAGCGTATCGAGCGGCTTTTTCTTCGCCTTCATGATGTTGGGCAGGGTGACGTAGCGCGGTTCGTTCAGGCGTAGGTCTGTGGTAATGACTGCGGGCAGCTTGACGGCAAGGGTTTCCAGCCCGCCATCCACCTCGCGGGTGACTCGGGCGCCCTCGCCTTCCAACTCGACCTTCGAGGCAAACGTGGCCTGCGGCCAGCCCAGCAGCGCGGCGAGCATCTGCCCGGTCTGGTTGCTGTCGTCGTCGATCGCCTGTTTGCCAAGGATGACGAGTTGCGCGCCCTCTTTGTCGATCACCGCCTTGAGCAGCTTGGCCACGGCCAGGGGCTGCAACTCGGCGTCGCTCTCCACCAGCACGGCGCGATCAGCGCCAAGAGCCAGGGCGGTGCGCAGGGTTTCGCCGCTTGCGGCAGGGCCGCAACTCACCGCAATGATCTCTGCGGCGGCGCCTTTTTCCTTCAGCCGCACGGCCTCTTCCACGGCGATTTCGTCGAAGGGGTTCATGCTCATTTTCACCCCGGCGGTGTCGATGCCGCTGCCGTCTGACTTGACCCGCACCTTGACGTTGTAATCCACCACGCGCTTGACTGCGACCAGCACTTTCATGCAATTGCTCCAGTTGGGTTTGTTGTGTTGGGTCAGTATAGGCAGCGCCGAACCGCTCCCCGGCTTGGCGGCCAATAATAGAACGACCGTTCGTTTTTTAAGTGTAGCGACTCCGGCAGCCCGTCGGCAAGCCCCTCGCCGCGTCGCGGCAAACGCCGCAACTTACCTGTCGATGGCGTCACGCGAGTGCGCTTGTTCGCGCAGGGCGTATTTCTGAATCTTGCCGGTGGCGGTTTTTGGCACCTCGCCAAACACCACTTTGCGCGGCACTTTGAAGCCTGCAAGATGCGTTTTGCAGAACGCGATGATGTCGGCCTCGCTCGCTTGCATGCCGGGTTTGAGTTCGATGTAAGCGCAGGGTGTTTCGCCCCATTTCGGATCGGGCATGGCCACTACGGCGGCCACCATGACCGCAGGATGGCGGTACAGCGCATCTTCCACTTCGATGCTGGAGATGTTTTCGCCGCCGGAAATGATGACGTCCTTGCTGCGATCCTTGATCTTGATGTAGCCATCCGGATCGACCACGGCGAGATCGCCGCTATGAAACCAGCCGCCGGAAAAGGCCTGGGCGGTGGCAACGGGATTGCCCAGATAGCCTTTCATCATGATGTTGCCGCGAAACATGATCTCGCCCATGGACCGACCATCGTGAGGCACCTCTTCCAGGGTTTCCGGGTCACGCACCGTCGCGGCGTTTTGCAGGTGATAGCGCACCCCCTGCCTCGCATTCAGGCGGGCGCGCTCGGGCAAGGGCAAGCCTGCCCATTCCGCCTGCTTGGTGCAGACGGTCGCCGGGCCATACACCTCGGTCAGGCCGTAAGTGTGGGTCAGATCGAAGCCCATGGATTCCAGCCCTTCGATCAGCGTGGCCGGCGGAGCGGCCCCCGCCACCATCGCCCGCACGGTGTGGCTGATGCCGACTTTCATTTCGGCCGGGGCATTGACCAACAGGTTGTGGACGATGGGAGCCCCGCAGTAATGCGTGACGCCCTCGTTGCGAATACGGTCGAATATCG
This sequence comes from Burkholderiaceae bacterium, assembly GCA_016936875.1. GTDB lineage: Bacteria > Pseudomonadota > Gammaproteobacteria > Burkholderiales > Burkholderiaceae_C > Thiomonas. The sequence goes on from JAFGXB010000049.1 coordinate 4,623, forward strand.
CCTGCGCGTCCACCTTGCGCAGGCAGACATTCACACCGGCCCGCGCCGCCACGGTCCACGGAAAGCACCAGCCGTTGCAGTGAAACATGGGCAGGGTCCACAAGTAGACCGGGTGCTTGCCCATGTCCCATTCGAGAATGTTCGAGATCGCATTCACATAAGCGCCGCGATGCGAGTACACAACCCCTTTGGGCTTGCCGGTCGTGCCCGAGGTGTAGTTCAGGGAAATTGAATCCCACTCGCCAGCCGCGCCGGGGAGCGCATCACTCGCCTCGCCTTCGGCGAGAAGTGCCTCGTAGTCCAGCGTGCCAATGCGCTGGCCATCGGGCACAAACTCCGGATCAGGCACGTCGATCACCAGTGGGGGCGCCAGCCCTTGTCCGACCGCCAGGGCAACCGCGCGCTGCATCACTGCAGACAACTCCACATCCACCAACACCACCTTGGCCCCGCCGTGCTGGAGCATATAGGCCAGAGCCTCTGGATCGAGACGGGTATTCAGCGTGTTGAGCACCAGGCCGGCCATCGGGACACCGAAATGCGCCTCCACCATGGCCGGAACATTGGGCAGCATGACCGCGACAACATCGCCGCGCTGCAAACCACGTCGCCGCAACGCGCAAGCCAGTCGTTGGCAACGCTCGCGCGTCTGCTCCCAATTGCGGCGCAACATCCCGTGCACGATGGCGGGATGCCGCGGGTAGACGTCGGCCGCGTGATCGAGAAAAATCAGCGGAGTCAGCGGCGCCTGATTCGCGTCATTGGGGGTGAGGTCGGCGTCTTGCATGCATGTCTCCTGAATAGTCGTCCCATGGTGCAGTTGCAGGCTTTCGCAGACCTTGCTTCAGTTTTGCGCGTCGGCAGGCTCAGCGGCAGATTTGGTGGTCGGCGCGAGCGGGGCCTCGCGTCGGGGCACAGACGAAGCCTCTTTATCCGCCGCCCACTGCACAACCCGCTGCGGAAACGGAATCTCGACGCCATGCGACTTCAGGGTGCGCCAGATGGCCAGATTGACCTGGCCGCGCACACCCAGCGTGCCGTTCTCCGGATCTGCGATCCAGTACCCCACGGTAATGTTGAGCGCGCTGTCGCCGAAGGCGTCGAGCACTGCGCTCGGCCCGGGGCTGTGCAACACGCGCGGCACAGACTGCGCGGCTTCCTTGATGAGCCCGAGCACTTGTTCCACGTCCGTGTCATAAGACACCCCCACGGTGGTGGAAAGCCAGACGTTCGGATCGTTGTATGAGAGGTTCTCGATGCGGTTGGCGATCAACATTTCATTGGGGACGATGGAGTCGGTCCCGCCGGCGCTTCGCACGAGGGTGTAGCGGGTCTTGATGTCGATGATCTGGCCCTGAAACGCTTCCACCCGCACGTTGTCGCCAACACGCAGGCTGCGCTCAAGCAGGATGACAAAACCCGAGACATAGTTGGCCGCGATTTTCTGCAGCCCCAAACCCAGCCCCACGCCCAACGCGCCACCAAACACGCTGAGCACGGTGAGGTCGATGCCCACCAGTTGCAAGGCAGTGAGGATGGCAACGAGCAGCACTATGGAGCGCAACAGACGCGTGAGCACCAGGCGCAGACTGGCGTCCAGCGGCGAGCGCATCAGACGCGACTCCAGAAGGGACGACACCCACAATGCCAGCAACAGCGTGACCGCGATCGAGGCCACGCCCTTGAGCAGCGTCCAGCCAGACAGGCGTTGCTTGCCCAGAGTGATGGAGAGCGCGTCGAGCGCCTCACGAATTTCCGGCAGGATACCCGCCAGATGCAGCGCCAGGGTGATCCACAGCCCGATGCTCACGAGCCGCACCAGATAGCGCACGCCGCTGTCCTTGGAAAACCGTTGCCGCGACACCGAAGCGGCCAGCCGGACCAGAAGCAACACGGCAAGCACCGGCAGTGCCAGCTTGAGCAAAGGCAGCTTGAGCAGCGCAAGCGAGGCATGGCGCACCAGAAGCAGCGCGATCAAGGCGACAAACGGAAACCCCAGGCCGTAACGCCAGCTTGCCAGAAACGCCTGCTGCCAGTTCGCCAGACTGCGAACCCGCTTTTCAAGCGCGGAACCCACAAGCGCACCGAGCACAACAATGCCCAGCAGAATGCCTGCCTGCAGCCGCAACTGCTCCGGGGTTTGGCGGTAAAACGCCTCGATCAGGGGAGACTCAATCAACATGCGCGCAACGAAGAATGAACAGCCGTGGATGGTAGCCCGCAGCGCGCTCCTGCGGACTCGCGCCGGACGGCAGATTTCAACGCAAGGCTGCGCTGGGAGACGGCACCGGCAGGGGGGCGGCCTGTGGTTGCGCCGCATTCCGGCGCGCCTGTTCGGCCTGTTTCTCGGCGTAGGCCTTTTGCTTGGCGGCGTAGTCCGCCTGCGCCCTGGCTGATTCTGCCGCACGCTGCGTCGGCGTCAGGGCGGGCTGCGAGGCAGGCGCCGGAAAGAGCGCCCCCTGGGTCGGCTCGCTGACCCGCCCCCCATGGGGGTCAAGGAAACTTGGGGCGGCCCTGCTTTCCCTTGAGAGGCGGGGAACAGCGGGCACTGCCCTGGGCGTGGTGGACGACGGCCCGGCCGCTTTCGGTGCGCTTGCAGCTTGCCGGGCGCGCTCCGCGGCCTGCTTTTCACGCTGCGCCAGCGCGGCATCACGTTGCGCGCTTTCGCGCCGGGCTTGCGCACTGTTGGGCTGGCTGACCTCCGCCGCCGCGATGTTCGCCTGCACCTGTCGCAGTGCGCTCTCGGCGGCACGCATCCGTGCGCGCAGGGCAATCGCCTGCAAATCCGCGTCAATGGGAGCAAGCGCGCTGCGCTCCTGCTTGCGCGATGCATCCAGGCAGGCGTTGACAAAAAACTGGTGCATGCAGGTGGCGCGCTCAGTCTGGTAGCGCGACAACACCTGGGCGCGCTGCGCCTGCAGCGCAAGCTGCTGCGCCGCGTCTTGCTCTGGCGACGGCTGTTGCGCCGCGCAGGCCGACGCCTGCCACAAGCAGGCCGACAGGGCGAAGGCGGACAGAAAACCTGGGGAGTTCCGCAGCGACGTCATACCAGTTCCGCCAGACCTTGGCGCCGTCCTTCGCGCAGGTAGTCGGCGCTTTGCATTTCATTCAGGCGGGAGGCGGTGCGGGTGAATTCATAGTCCAGCGGACCGTGCAGATAAAGCTGCTCGGGCGGAACAGCGGCGCTGACGATGAGCTTGATGCGCCGGTCGTACAGCACATCGACCAGCAGGGTAAAACGGCGTGCGGCGCTGGCCATGTCCTCGGTCATCTGCGGCACATCGGACAGCAGCACGGTGTGGAACCGGCTGGCGATTTCGAGGTAGTCGTTTTGCGAGCGGGCGGTTTCGCACAGGGCGTGAAAACTGAACCACACCACACCGCCGGCGCGCTGCAGCGCGATCACCTCGCGCCCTTCGATGGTCAGCACCGGGTCTTCCTCGGCGCTGGACGCCATGCGCTCGAAGGCCTGTTCCATGCGGATTTGTGCCTGTTCGCCCAGCGGGGTGATGTAGAGATTGAGTTCGCGCAGAGCCTTGTGGCGATAGTCCACGCCGGAGTCAATTTTGACCACGTCCATTTTTTGTTTGATGAGTTCGATCGCGGGAAGGATGCGGTCGCGGTGCAGGCCGTCGGGGTAGAGGTCGTCGGGATGAAAGTTGGAGGTGGCGACCAACTGCACGCCATTGTCAAACAGACCATCGAGCAGCCGGTGCAGGATCATGGCATCGGTGACGTCGCTGATGTGAAACTCGTCAAAGCAGATCAGCCGGAAGCGCCGTGCGATGCGCCGCGACAGCTCGGTCAGCGGATCGACCGTGCCCTGCAAGGTGGCCATTTCGCGCTGCACTTCGCGCATGAACTCATGGAAGTGCAGCCGGGTTTTGCGCAGCAGCGGCGCAGTGACAAAGAACGCATCCATCAACATGGATTTGCCCCGCCCCACGCCGCCGTACAGATAAACGCCGCGCGGCAGGTCCGGGTGGATGAGCGCCCGGCGGATGGCGCTGGAACGGCGCGATTTGTACTCCACCCATTCGTCGTAGCACTGCTGCAGCCGCGCCACCCCGGCCAACTGGGCAGCGTCTGCCGTGAAGCCGCGCTCTTGGAGTGATTGCGCGAAGTATTCGGTGACGTTCATGCCGCCCTTCAGAAGTTCAGCGTGCGGCCCGCCACGCCAAGCGCGGCTTCCTTGAGCGACTCCGACAGGGTGGGATGGGCATGGCAGATGCGGGCGATGTCTTCGCTCGACGCCTTGAACTCCATCGCCACCGCGGCTTCCGCAATCAGCTCGGACGCCATGGGGCCGATGATGTGCACGCCGAGAATCTCGTCGGTCTGCGCGTCGGCCAGCATTTTGACGAAGCCGGTGGTGTCGCCCAGCGCGCGGGCGCGGCCATTGGCCATGAAGGGAAAACTGCCCGCTTTGTAGTCACGGCCTGCCGCCTTGAGTTGCTGCTCGGTCTGCCCCACCCAGGCGATTTCCGGCGCGGTGTAAATCACCCACGGCACGGTATTGAAGTCCACATGCGGCTTCTGCCCGGCGATGCGCTCGGCCACGGCAGCGCCCTCCTCCTCCGCCTTGTGCGCCAGCATGGGGCCGCGCACCACGTCGCCCACGGCCCAGACGCCGGGGAGATTGGTGCGGCAGTCGGCGTCCACCTCGATGAAGCCGCGCGCGTCCAGCGCCAGCCCCACCGTATCAGCGCCCAGGCCGTCGGTATTGGGTTTGCGGCCCACGGAGACGATGAGTTTGTCCACCTTGAGGGTCTGCGCTGCACCCTTGGCATCCGTCCACTCGACGGTCACGCCGGACTTGCCCGCCTTGGTTGCGGTGATCCTGGCGCCAAGATGAATGGCAAGCCCCTGCTTGGTGAACTGTTTGAACGCCTCTTTCGCCACTTGCGCATCAGCCGCGGCGAGAAACTCCGGCATGGCTTCAAGCAGCGTGACCTGGGCGCCGAGGCGACGCCACACACTGCCCATCTCCAGTCCGATCACCCCGGCGCCGATGACGCCCAGACTCTTGGGCACGGCGTCGATGGCCAGTGCACCGTCGTTCGACAGCACCTGCTTTTCATCAAAGTCCAGCCCCGGCAGGCTGCGCGGCACAGAGCCGGTGGCGAGAATGAGTTGCTTGCCGACGAGCGCCTGCTCGCCGTCCTTTCCCGTCAGCGTCACCTGCCATCCGTCCTGCGCATTGCCGCCCTTGAGCGTGCCCGTGCCGTGGAAGAACGTGACCTTGTTCTTTTTGAACAGGTAGAGGATGCCTTCGTTGTTCTGCTTGACCACCAGCGCCTTGCGCTTTTGCATGGTGGGCACATCGATGGACAGGCCGCTGACGCCAATGCCATGCGCGGCAAAGCCGTGCCCGGCCTGCTCGAAATGTTCGCTCGACTGCAGCAACGCCTTGGACGGAATGCAGCCGACGTTGGTGCAGGTTCCCCCTGGCGCCGCGCCGCCCTGGGCATTGCTCCAGGCGTCGATACAGGCCACGTTCAGGCCGAGTTGGGCCGCGCGGATGGCGGCGATATAGCCGCCTGGGCCGGCGCCGAGGACGATGAGGTCAAAAGCCGATGACATGGTGAGAAATCCTTGCAGCAGCGCAGCGCCAAAGGCGCATGCGCGAAAATAAAGGGCTGGCGGACGCAGCCGCGTCCGCCTTGCCAGCGCATTACAGATCGAGCAGCAGGCGTGCCGGGTCTTCCAGCGCCTCTTTCATGGCCACCAAACCGAGCACGGCCTCGCGGCCGTCGATCAGGCGGTGGTCATAGCTCATTGCCAGGTAGTTCATCGGCCGGATGACGATCTGGCCGTCTTCGACCACGGGCCGGTCTTTGGTGGCATGAATGCCCAGAATGGCCGACTGCGGCGGGTTGATGATGGGCGTGGAGAGCATGGAGCCGAACACCCCGCCGTTGCTGATGGAGAAGGTGCCGCCAGTCAGCTCTTCCAGCGTGAGCTTGCCGTCGCGCGCCTTGGCGCCAAAGTCGGCAATCGCCTTTTCGATGTTGGCAAAACTCATCTGGTCTGCGTTGCGCAGAATGGGCACCACCAGCCCGCGCGGGCTCCCGACGGCAATGCCGATGTCAAAGTAGCCGTGATACACCACGTCATTGCCATCGATCGAGGCATTGAGCAGCGGAAACTTGCGCAACGCATGCACCGCGGCGCGGACGAAAAAACTCATGAAACCGAGTTTCACGCCATGTTGCTTCTCAAACTTGTCCTTGTAGAGATTGCGCAGATCCATCACCGGCTTCATGTTCACTTCATTGAACGTGGTGAGGATGGCGTTGGTGGCCTGCGATTGCAGCAGCCGCTCGGCAATGCGGGCGCGCAGGCGGCTCATGGGCACGCGCTGCTCGGGCCGGTCTGTATAGGCCGCGAGATCGAGATCGGCGTCCACGGGCTGCAGCGCGGGGATGGTGAGCGAAGGCATCCCGGCGGCGGTCGGCGGTTTCGCCGTGGGCACTGGCGCAGCCTGCGGCTTGGGCGCTGCAGCCGCCTGCAAGGCGTCGCCCTTGGTGATGCGGCCACCGCGCCCCGTGCCAGCCACGTCGGCAGGATGAACGTCCTGCTCCGCCATGATTTTCGCGGCAGCAGGCATCGCCACGGCCGCATGGCTCGGTGCGGCCGGGGCAGGCTGCGCTGCGGGAGTTGCCGCCACAACGGGCGACACCACCAGCGGGCTGGTCTGCGCCGCGGCCTCGGTATCGATCTTGGCGATGACCTCGTCGCTGGTGACTGAAGCGCCGTCATTTTTCACAATCTGCGCCATCACACCGGCGACGGGTGCCGGCACTTCAAGCACCACTTTGTCGGTCTCGATTTCAATCAGGATTTCATCTTGCGCCACGGCTTCGCCGGGCTTTTTCTTCCAGGTGAGCAAGGTGGCCTCGGCCACGGATTCGGAGAGTTGGGGAACTTTGATGTCGATCAGCGCCATGATGGGGTCCGGTGTCTTTTGTGGTGCGCGCAAAGCAACTGGCCTGCGCGGCAAGTGAACGGGTAGCGATTTGTTGAGAGTCGATGAAGTCTGAAATAGGCCGGGCGCTTCTACAGAAACGCCCGGCGCTGGATCAGCGGGTCAGCACAAAGCCCTTGAGCTTGCCAAACGCCGCGGCCAGCAGCTCTTTTTGCTGCTCTGCATGTTTGGCGTAATAGCCCACGGCGGTGGACGCCGATGCGGCGCGGCCCGCGTAGCCAAGTTTCTGGCCGTCGAGCATGTTCTCGTGGATGTGGTGTTGCACAAAAAACCACGCGCCCTGATTCTGCGGCTCGTCCTGACACCAGACGATGTCGCGCGCATTGGGATAGCGTTTGACCTCGGCGGCAAAGGCCTTGTGCGGGAAGGGGTAGAGCTGCTCCAGGCGGATGATCGCCACATCGTCGATCTTGCGCTCAGCCCGTGCTGCGATCAGGTCGTAATACACCCGTCCGGTGCAGGCGATGATGCGCTTGACCTTGTTGGCATCGAGCGTTTCGGCCTCGGGCAGCACCACCTCAAAGCGGCTATTGGCCAGATCCGACAGCGGCGACTTGGCATGCGGATGGCGCAGCAGCGACTTGGGCGTCATGATGATGAGCGGCTTGCGGAAGGGCCGCAACATCTGCCTGCGCAGCAGATGGAAAATCTGCGACGGGTTGGTCGGCTGGCAGACCTGCATATTCGTCTCGGCGCAGAGCTGCAGATAGCGTTCCAGGCGTGCGGACGAATGTTCCGGCCCCTGCCCTTCATAGCCGTGCGGCAGCATGAGCGTGAGCCCGGAGGCGCGTCCCCATTTCACCTCGCCAGCGGAGATGAACTGGTCGATCAGCACTTGCGCACCGTTGGCAAAGTCGCCGAATTGCGCCTCCCAGATGACCAGGGTGCGCGGATCGGCCGTGGAGTAGCCGTACTCGAAGCCGAGCACCGCCTCTTCCGACAGGATGGAGTCGATGACGACGAACGGCGCCTGCCCTTCCGCCACGTTCTGCAAGGGGATGTAGGTGCCCACATCCCACTTCTCACGGCTTTGGTCATGCAACACGCTGTGGCGATGGCTGAAGGTGCCGCGCCCGCTGTCCTCTCCAGACAGGCGCACCGGAAACCCGTTGGACACCAGCGAAGCGAACGCCATGTGCTCGCCCATGCCCCAGTCGAGCGGCATCTCGCCGCGGCCCATTTTGGCGCGGTCTGCAAGCACCTTTTCCACCAGCGGGTGCACCTTGAAATCCGGCGGAATGGTGGTGATGCGCTCGGCCAGCCGTTTGAGTTCGGTCATCGGCAAGGCCGTATCGGCGTTGTCCGTCCAGCGCCGGTTGAGATAGGGCGTCCAGTCCACCGCGTACTTGCTTTTGTAGTTGGTGAGCACCGGCTCCAGGCTGACGCCTGCCTCCATCTCGGCGCGGAATGCGTGCACCATCTCGTCTGCATCCGCCGCGGCAATCACGCCCTGGCTCACCAGGCGGTCGGCATAGACCTTGCGGCTTCCTGGGTGCGCGGCAATCTTTTTGTACATCAACGGCTGGGTGACGGCCGGTGTGTCCTGCTCGTTGTGACCCAGCTTGCGAAAGCACACGATGTCCACCACCACGTCGTGATGGAACTGCTTGCGATAGTCGATCGCCAGACTGGTGGCGAAAGCCACGCTCTCGGGGTCGTCGCCGTTGACGTGCAGGATGGGCGCTTCGATCATCTTCGCCACATCGGTGCAATACAGGGTGGAGCGCGTATCGCGCGGGTCGGACGTGGTGAAGCCAATCTGGTTGTTGATGACGATGTGCACCGTACCGCCCGTGGTGTAGCCGCGGGTCTGCGCCAGCGCCAGGGTTTCCATCACCACGCCCTGCCCGGCAAACGACGCATCGCCATGCACCAGCACCGGCAGGACGGTTTCGCCCAAGGC
>JAFGXB010000050.1 GCA_016936875.1 Burkholderiaceae bacterium
GGGCTTTTTTCGGGGTGACGGCCACGCTCATCGCACCGGGCGTCCAGTCGCAGTCGATGGCGTATTGGGTGATGCGTTCGCGCAGCAGGCGGATGGCATCGAGCGACATCTCCCAGGCAAAGTGGGCGCTCTTGGCTCCGAGCTGGCGCTCGAACGGCTCCATCTCGCTGGCATAGCCGGCCAGCGCCTGCCCGCCGTTGCGCCCGGAGGCACCCCAGCCGATATGCCGCCCTTCAAGCAGCACCACACGCATGCCGCGCTTGCGCAGCTCCAGCGCGGCAGACAGCCCGGCCAGGCCGCCGCCCACGATGCACACATCCGCCTGCACCTCGCCCTCAAGCGGCGCGTGGCGCGGGGCGGCGTGGGCCGTATCGACGTAAAACGAGTTCTCGATCAGGCCTTGCGCCTGTTGTTCCAGCCGCATCATGCGCGGGGTCCTTCCGGGTCAGAGTGAGGCGGACTGCTCTGCCGCAAGCCGCGCGCACAGATAGGTCCAGACGCAAAGCGCGGCGATGTTGGCGGTGCATTCGGCGTGGTCATAGGGCGGGGAGACTTCCACGCAGTCCATGCCGACAAAAGGAAGCTGCATGGCGCACAGCTCTTCGAGCAAGGAGAGCACCTGCGCGCTGAAGAGCCCCCCCGGCTCCGGGGTGCCGGTGCCCGGTGCGAAGGCCGGGTCGAGGCAGTCGATGTCGAGGGTGACATAGACCGGCGCGCCCGTCGCAGCCAGGCGGGCGCGGATGTCGGCGGTGATGGGGGCGAGCTGCGACGGACTCTCCAGCCCGCGCAGTTCACGCGCCGTGATCACCCGTCCGCCGAGTGTGTTGACGTAATCGCGCGCGGCGCGCTCCGCGGCGCTGCGAATGCCCACCTGCACGATGCCCTGCGGCACCACCAGTCCCTCCTGCACCGCTTCATACACCCAGGTGCCGTGTCCCGAAGGCTCGCCGAAATGATCGGTCCAAGTGTCGCAATGCGCATCGAAATGCAGCACCGCCAGCGGCTGGCCGTGCACCGCGCGCAAGGCGCGCAACAGCGACAGGGTGATGGAATGATCGCCGCCCAGCCACACCATGTGCTGCCGGGCCAACAGCGTCCGAGCCTGGGTTTCGAGCGCGGCGCGCATCGTCTCCAGGCTGGTGTTGGGCAGGTACAGATCGCCGTGATCGCAGAGTTGATCGGTGGGCGAGACGTCGAACAGCGGATGCGTTGCGTCGCACAACATGTGGCTGGCCTGACGGATGGCGTTCGGGCCGAAGCGGGCACCGGGGCGGTTGGTCACCGCCCCGTCCCAAGCCACGCCGGCCACGCCGAAACGGGTGGCCCCAGCGTTCTCGCCGCAAGCGGATGCGCCGAGAAACCGTTGCTGCGACAGATAGGCAAAAGCGTGCTGAACCATATTTTTGGAGGATGTGAACGGACTGCGAAGTTCAGCGGACACCGATGAAGCTTGAAGCCATGCAAGCGGACTGAACCATATCGCCAAATCTGGATGGGCGATAGAACCACTTTACCCGCCCTGCGCGGGGCCATTTTTCGTCTTGCCATTCCGCGCCCAGCTTGCGCATACTGCATGGCACGCCCGTTAATGACCACGCATTGCCATGTCCCCTGCGCCGATTCCCGCCGAACACATTGCCCGCTTCCACGCGGCTGAAGCCGCCCGCTTTCTGGCTGCACACCCCCGCTGCGTTGCCCTGCACGCACAGGCGCAGCGCCACTTTCTGTTCGGCGTGCCCTTGCACTGGATGGCCGACGCCCCGTCCCCCGTGCCGCTTTACGTCGACAGGGCGCAAGGCGCGCGCCTGTTCGACGTGGATGGCCACGCGCTGATCGACTTCTGCCTGGGCGACACCGGCGCCATGTTCGGCCACAGCCCCGCGGCCATCGTCCGCGCGCTGGCCGAACACGGGGCCAGTGGGGCCACCACCATGCTGCCCTCCACCGTGGCGCTGGACGTGGCCGATTTGCTGGAGCGGCGCTTCGGCCTGCCGATGTGGCAGTTCACCGCCACCGCCAGCGACGCCAACCGCTTTGTGCTGCGCTGGGCCCGCGCCGTCACGGGCCGCCGCCACATTGTGGTGTTCAACGGCTGCTATCACGGCACGGTGGACGACGTGTTCGTCGACCTGGACGCAGGCGGCGCCACGCACACCCGCCCCAGCCTGCTCGGCCAGGTGGCTGATCTCACCGCCTTCACCCGCGTGGTTGAGTTCAACGATCTCGACGGACTGCGCGCCGCGCTGCAAGGCGGCGATGTGGCCTGCGTCATCACCGAGCCGGTGCTCACCAATATCGGCATGGTGTTGCCCGAGCCCGGCTTTCTTGACGCCGTGCGCCAACTCACCCGTGACTTCGGGACGCTGCTGGTGATGGACGAAACGCACACCCTGTCGTGCGGCCCTGGCGGCTATTGCCGCGAACACGGCCTGCAGCCCGACATGCTCATTCTGGGCAAGCCGATCGCCGGTGGCACGCCGGGCGCGGCCTACGGCTTCACCGCCGAATTGGGACAGCGCATGCAAGCCGCCAAGAACAGCGCGCCGCCGGGACATTCCGGCATTGGCACCACGCTGTCGGCAGGGCTGCTGACCCTGCGGCTGATGCGCGCCATGCTCGCCGAGGTGATGACGGACGCCGCCTACGCGCAGATGTTCTCCGTCGCGCAGCGCGTGGCGGACGGGCTGGAAGACGTGATGACGCGACACGCGATGCCGTGGACGGTGACGCGCATCGGCGCACGCTGCGAAGTGCAGTTCGCCCGCCAGAGGCCGCGCAACGGCAGCGAAGCTCGCGCCGCGTTCGATGACGCCCTGGAGTCCGCCCTGCACCTCGCCCTGCTCAACCGCGGCATACTGCTCACGCCGTTTCACAACATGGTGCTGGCCTGCCCGGCGCACACGCCGCAAGATGCCGATGCGTTGATCAGCGCCTTCGACGCCGCGTTGGCCGCGCTGCGGGCGGCGTGAACAAGACGGCGGCGCCCGGCCAAGTCAACGCCGAACCGGCCCATCGCGCACCGCGCATCCCATGTCATCACGCGGACTGAGTCCGCGCTGCCTGTCATGGCTTGATGTATTCAAACCCCGCATGTTCAAGCTGCATGATGCGCAGCACCCCGGCCGGCACGATCACCGCCTGCGGCACCAGCACAGGCAGGTGGCCGAGTTTTTTCGCCATGCCTTCCATGGTGTTGTGGCAGGCGTCGAACTCGATGCCCTCGGTGTTCAGCGACGCAATGCGCTTGGCCACCTTGCTGTCCTTGAACAGCATTTTCAGCCCCGGCCCGTAGGCCACGACGATGACGCGCGCATTTTCCTGCCCCACGGAATTGAGCACATTGAGTGCGTTGTTCAGCGTCAGCTCCCAGCGTGCCGGGTCGTCCTCGCTGACCTGCAGCACCAGGTTGTATTTGGCAAACGGCAGTTTGTGGATGTAAATCGGCGCGTCGAACTTGAAGTCGTTCAGCATCGACGGATTGGCGGCCTGCGCCTGTGCTTGCGTCAGGGCAGCGCCCAGCAGGGCAAAGGCCAGCGCCGTGCTGCGGGCGTGGCGGAACAAGGGTGTGTGTGTCATGGTTGTCTCCTCGAATGGGTGGATATTGCCCTTGATTTTTTATCACGCCAAGGGTCGCGCGCGTGCTGCAGGATGTAATCCGGGGGGCGGGTCGGCGAGCCGACCCTGGGCCGCTTAGAAATTGACAATCGGCAGGCCGCGCTGGGCCCACTCGTTCATGCCGCCGGGGTATTCGCGCAGGCCGTGCACACCCATGATGCGGTCGATCACAAACCAGGCACCAGCCGCGTACTGCCCCGTA
>JAFGXB010000051.1 GCA_016936875.1 Burkholderiaceae bacterium
ACGCGAATGGGGGCGGACGTGGCAGAGGGCATGGCTGTTGCGCGGCGCGGGCTCAAGGAAACGCAGGGTTGGTGTGCTTGGCGTCGAGGCGCTCAAGCGCCTGTGCGACGTTGCAAACCGTGGCGAAGCGGCCTTGCAGCACGGTGGCGGTGCGCTGCGCGATGGCGTCGGCGGGCAGGGTGCAGCCGTCGGCCTGTTGCATGTCGAACGTGAGCGTGGCATCCGTGACGAAATCCACCTCCCAGCCCAGATCGGAGGCGTGGCGCGTGGTGGTTTCGCAGCATTGCTCTGTGCGAATGCCGCTGACGACGAGACGGCCGATGCCATGCTGGACGAGCCAGACGTCAAGCCCGGTTCCCACCAGCGCGCTGTGGCGCGACTTGACAAATTCGGCCGCCGCATCGAAGGCCTGCAAGCCCTGCAACGGACGTACAAAACCCGCGCTTCGGGCGAAGGGGTTATCGGCCTGCTCCGGGCCGTCGCTGTGCAGCACGCGCACGATGGGCAGGCCACGCGTCTGGAATGCTGTAATCAGCGCGTTTTGCGCCGTCAGATAAGGCGTGGTGCGCTCCGCAGAAAAATACGGGCGATGCCTGAACGACTCTTGCGCGTCGATCACCAGCAGACAGGTTTTCATCTTGCAGCTCCTTGGGGTGGATCGGTTTGAAGTTGCATTGTTCTCCTGAATCGCCCTGTTCGCGCGCCGCTTGCGGACCAGAACCGATCAAATCAGGACATGACGGCAGTGTGCCTGAACTCGCCGGTTTGAAGGGCCGTGCAGACCGCGTGAACGCGCTGTGCCGGAGGCTTGCGCAGCTCTTGCCACGGCCAAAAATCTGATGGCCGAATCCGGCCAGTTTTTTCGTGCGCCAGGCCTTAGAGTGTGGCCATGCAACCCGATCCCGACATCTGCTACGCCGCGCTGCTGGCGCGCGACCGCCGTTTCGACGGCTGGTTTTTTGTCGGCGTCTCGTCCACCGGTATTTATTGCCGCCCGGTCTGCGCGGTGCGCAGCCCGATGCGCCGCAACTGCCATTTTTTCGGTAGCGCGGCGGCGGCGGAGCGCGCCGGGTTTCGGCCCTGCCTGCGTTGCCGCCCCGAGCTGGCGCCGGGTCATGGGGTGCTCGATGTGTCGAGCCGGTTGGCGCAGGCTGCGGCCTTGCGCATCGAAGAGGGCTTTCTGAATCATGCCAGTACCGCGCAGCTGGCGGCGCGCATTGGCGTGGGCGAGCGGCATTTGCGCCGTATTTTCCAGGCGGAGTTCGGCGTCTCGCTGCTCGCCTATGCCCAGACCCAGCGTCTGCTGCTGGCCAAGCGGCTGCTGACCGAAACGCAGTTACCCATCACGGCGGCCGCGCTCACGGCGGGCTTCGGCAGCGTGCGGCGTTTCAACGCCGTGTTCCTGCAGCGCTATGGCCTGAACCCGCGCGGTCTGCGCCAGAAGGTTGGCGCCAAGCCCGGCGAGACGCTGAGTTTCGCGCTGGCCTACCGCCCGCCGCTGGCGTGGAGTGCGCTGCTGGCGTTTCTGGCGCAGCGCAGCATAGACGGCGTGGAATGCGTGGAGGAAACCAGCTATGCGCGCTGCATCGCCCTGACGCACGGCGGGCGCGACCTGGTCGGCTGGTTGCGCATCACCCATGCCCCGGCGCGCTGCGTTGTGAACGTCACCCTGCCGGCCGATCTGGCTGCCGCGGTCGGGCCGGTTTTGGCGCGCGTGCGGCATCTGCTCGACCTGGGCGCCAACCCCGACGTGATCGATGCGCATCTTGGCGCTCTGGCGGCAGACCAGCCCGGTCTGCGAGTGCCCGGTGCGTTTGATGGCTTCGAGATCGTGGTGCGCGCCATTGTCGGGCAGCAGATTTCCGTGGCCAAAGCGCGCGGGGTGTTGGCGCGCATGGCGCTGCGTTTCGGCACCAAGGTCGACGGCGCCCCGGCGGGCCTGCGCACCACCTTCCCGCGCGCCGCCGTGTTCGCGGGGCTCACGCCTGCCGCGCTGCAGACCTGCGGCATCACCCGCCTGCGGGGCAGGCCATCGTTGCGGTGGCGCGCGAGGTGGTGGCCGGGCGCATCACGCCCGAGCCGCTGGCGCCGCTGAATGAGACGCTGCAGGCGCTGCTGCGCATTCCCGGCATCGGCCCCTGGACGGCGCAGTACATCGCCATGCGCGCCCTGGCCTGGCCCAACGCCTTGCCCGAAGGCGACGCCTTGCTGCAACAACAACTGGGTTTGACCAGCGCCGCCGCGCTCAGGCAACACGCCAGCCAATGGGAGCCGTGGCGGGCGTATGCCACGCTGCACCTGTGGCGCCAACACGAGGAGACACGCACATCATGCAAGTCGATTGGTTCGACATCAGCAGTCCGCTCGGCACCATCGCCCTGCGCATCGAACACGCGCAACTGACCGGCGTGTTTTTCGTCGGTCAGAAGCACTTTCCCCTCCGGACCGCCGTGCAGCCTGCTTCTGCGTCTGCGTCATCGGCACGGCTGGCCAGTTGCGCGCAGGGCCAGATTGCGGACTATTTCGCCGGGCGGCTGCAGACCTTCGACCTGCCGCTGCACCCGCACGGCACCGCGTTCGAGCGCGCGGTGTGGCAGCAGCTCGCCACCATTCCCTATGGCACGGTCACGTCTTACGGCGCCCTGGCCGCGCGCCTGGGTTTGGCCGCCGGATACGCCCGCGCCGTGGGCGCCGCAGTGGGTAGAAATCCCCTGTCCATCCTCATTCCCTGCCACCGCGTTCTCGGCGCTGGCGGTCAGCTCACCGGCTACGCAGGCGGCCTGCAGCGCAAACAGGCCTTGCTCGATCTGGAAGCGGGCGCGGCTGGCGTTTGAGGGCTTGCTTCGCGAACAACGACGCCATGTCGGCAAAGGCCTTGAACTCGATGGCGTTGCCCGATGGATCGAGAAAAAACATCGTGGCTTGCTCGCCCACTTCGCCCTGAAAGCGGATGTGCGGCGCGATGATGAAATGCACGCCAGCGGCCTGCAGTCTGTCGGCCAGCGCCTGCCATGACGCCATGCCCAGCACGGCGCCGAAATGGCGCACGGGAACCTGGTGATCGTCCACCGTGCTGGTGGCCGCAGGCGACTGTGACGGACTGCATTCGGAAGGGGCCAGATGGGCGACGATCTGGTGGCCGTAGAAGTTGAAATCCACCCATTCGGGCGCGCTGCGGCCTTCGGCACAGCCGAGCAGATCGCCGTAAAAACGCCGGGCGGCGGCGAGGTCGTGCACCGGGAAGGCGAGATGAAAGGGGGGATGGTTCGGGGTGGGCTGAACGGTCATTTTGCTGCTCCGCTGGTCGGGCTGAATATTGCTTTTGATTGTCGGCCGAAGCGGGAGTCTCGGCCGGGCGGCGTGGCAAAGGCGGTGTCAGCGTCAGGGGGAGCGCCCGTCGTCGTCACGTTCGCTGTAGTTGCGCCAGTTGTGCAGCGCACCGCGCATGACCTGGACTTCCTGCGCGAAATTGGGGCAGGCCTTGCACACCAGGAAGTGGATGCGGATGGACAGGCGTTCGGGAAAGCTGAGCGCGCGGTCTTCCCGCGCCAGGACGAGGGCGGTGACGTCACGGCAGGTACGGCGGAAGGGATAGTTCATGTTGTCGAGTTCCCTAACCAGTGGAGTCACGGGCATGTGCACAGGCGCATGCGGGCGCGGTACAGCATCGTCTGCACATTGGTCGAGGAAAGGCGCAATTCCTGACAAAGGGCGTCGGAGTCATCTTGCGGTTCGCGCAGAGGCAGACGGTTGAAAGGCCCCCCAGACTTGCTGTTACGCGTCAGGCCCGCGAAGTGTTTTTCATGCGATGCGGTTGGATCGGCAATATCGAGCATAAAGATGTAACCGTATGTCAGGTTGGTTGTGGAGTTGCGACCAAACGTCACGGTGCGCATTCTTCCATGCCGAAGTTGCAAGCGCCGGGACATCGCGCTGAACCGCGCATGTGACAGCCCTTTCTTTCAATGATTCAACCGTCGAGGACATCATCATGAACCGCTCTCAATTTCTGCAAACGGCCGCCGCTTCTGTCCTGGCCATGGGTTTGCTTTCCGCCCTGCCGGCCGCGCAAGCCGCCGGGATGGAAAAGTGCTTCGGCATTGCCCAGGCGGGGCAGAACGACTGCGCAAGCCTGGGTGGTCTGCATGCCTGTAAAGGCCAGAGCAGCGCCACCAACAGCCCGGCGGATTTCCGCGTGGTGGCTGCGGGCACCTGCGCCCAGTTGGGTGGCCTGAGCGAGGTCGAGGCAAAGGCCAAGCTCAAGCTGTGAGGCCAGGCGCCGATCGCTGTTCTCCAGCTGTCGGCGTGAATTTTTTCGCCTTTTTTACGCAGTCTGTCAGGAAACGCGGCGCTGCCCGACCAAACCACAACCCGCGCCAATGCGCAGGCCACAGCAAGCCAACCGGCTGCACATTTTGTCTCACCACCCTTTCTGGAGATTCACCATGAACAAACGTCAATTCCTCAGCACCGCGGCCGCTTCGATGTTCGCCATGGGCGCGCTGGCGCTCGCCCCGGCAGCGCATGCCGAGAGCATGGGCAAGTGCTTCGGCGTGGCCACCGCTGGCCATAACGATTGCGCCGGAATTTCCGGCCTGCATTCGTGCAAGGGCACCAGCACCATGAACTACAACCCGGGCGATTTCCTCGTCAAGCCCACCGGCACTTGCGAAAAGATGGGCGGTCTGGACATGGCGCAGGCCAAGGCGGTGCTCGCCAGCCCGGAAAAGACCAAGGCCTTCGAGGCCGAGATGGCCAAGAAGATGTCCTGATTGTTCTGTTCTTCGCCTTCGCGCGCCGGTGCACGGCACGCGGAGGCGAAGAACCAGCGACGTTGCGAGGAGATCCATCATGACCCACACCACCGCCCGCGCCGGCATCGGCCTGCGCCAGCCGCACTACCGTGAATTCCACGCGGCGCAGCCCGATGTCGGTTTTGTCGAAGTGCATTCCGAAAACTTTTTCAATCCCCACGACGCCGCTGCCGCTGTGCTGCAACAGGTGCGCGCCGACCATGCGGTGAGTCTGCACGGCGTGGGGCTGGCGCTGGGATCGGCTTGCGGTCTCGACCCGCAGCACCTGGAGCAGCTTGCCGCGCTGGTGGAACGCATTGATCCGGTGCGCGTGTCCGACCACGCCTGCTTCGCCCGTGCGCCGTGGAGCGCGCGCGGCATTGTGCATGCCAGCGATCTGTTGCCCATCGCGTTCACCCGCGGCCAGCTCGACCTGTTCTGCGCCCATGTGCAGCAGGTGCAGGAGCGTTTGCGCCGTCCCATCCTGGTGGAGAACCTCAGCAGCTATCTCGACTTCGCCGAGGCCGATTTCACCGAGCCCGAATTCTTCGCCGCGCTGCTGCGCCGCACCGGCTGCGGCATGCTGCTCGATGTCAACAACCTGATGGTCAACGCCAAGAATGCGTGCCAGCCCATGCCGTTGCAGTCGGTGTGCGATTGGCTCGACGCGCTGGCCGCCTTGCTGCCCGCAGGCGCCGTCGGCGAAATTCACCTCGCCGGCCACAGCGAGCAGAACGGCCTGGTCATCGACGACCATGCCGATCTCGTCTCGCTGCCGGTGTGGATGGCCTACGTCCACGCGCTGCAGCGCTTCGGCGCCACTCCCACCCTCATCGAATGGGACGATCGCCTGCCCCCGCTGGCCGTGCTGCTCGACGAAGCGGAGCAGGCGCAGATCCTGCTCGACGAACGGCTGCGCGACACCCCCGCGCAGCACCGCGCCGGAGCTGGCCAGGTGCTGTGCCCACTGGAGCAGGCAGCATGAACGCCGCGCCAACCCACACCAACGCCGCCACCGCCCGCGAGGCGGCGCGGCAGCAGGCTCTCGTCGCTCTGCTGTTCGCTCCGCAGGCCGCTGTCGGTGCCCCCACCGCGCTGGGGGTTCAGCAAAGCGGCGGACGCTGGCGTGACGGTTTGGCCGCCTACCGCGGCAACGGCCGCGAGCACGCCCGCGTGGCGCTGCGCGCGCAGTTCCCCACCGTGCTGGCCATGCTGGGAGAAGAGGCGTTCGACGCCGTGGCCGCGCGGCATTGGCTGGCGCGCCCCCCGCGTCGTGGCGACCTCGCCTGGATGGGTGAAGATTTTGCCGACACCCTGGCCGCGCAGGAAGAACTGCATCCCTGGCCCTGGCTTGCAGACAGCGCGCGGCTGGACTGGGCGCTGTGGGATTTGCAGCGCCAGCCCCAGCCCGCGCTTGAGCCCGCCGACCTGCAGCGCCTCGCGGCGCTGCCGCCCGACACACTGCGGCTGCGGCTTGCCCCCGGCGCGCTGCTGCTTACATCCGACTGGCCCATCGTCACCCTCTGGGAGCAGCACCGCGCCCCGGTGCCCGATGCGCAGGCCTGCAGCGATGCATTGCAACAAGGCGGGCAGACCGCCTGGGTGTGGCGTGCGGGCTGGCAGGCGCACGCCGTGGCGCTGCCGCACACCACGGCGCGCTGGATGCAGGCGCTGCAGACCCTGCCCACGCTGGAGCATGCGCTGCAGGCCGTCGAGGATGCGTTCGATCTCGCCGCCTGGTTGCAGCAGGCGGTGCAACAGGGCTGGATCGACGCCGTCGATGCCCTGCCGCATTCCCCGGGCTGAACACCGCCCATCCCCGCAGAACCCACCGTTCCAACATAGAGGAGACCATCATGACCACCCTGACCCTGCAGCAGCGCATGCGCTGCGCCAACCCCATCCGCCACGCCTGGGACGGGCTCACACGTCTGCTCGACTGGCTGCAAGCCCCCGCCTTGCTTGCCGCGCGGCTATATGTCGCCTATGTCTTTTTCAACTCCGGGCTGCAAAGCCTGCGGGACTGGGCCGGCACGGTCTGGCTGTACGAAAACGAGTTCCACGTCGCCCTGTTGCCGCCGCATGTGGCGGCCGTGGTGGGCACCGCAGGCGAATTGTTGCTGCCCCCGCTGCTGGCGCTGGGCTTGTTCGGCCGCTTCGGCGCGCTCGGCCTGTTCGTGGTCAACGCGGTGGCGCTGCTGTCTTACATGTACGCATTGCAGCCACCGGCGATCATGTTTCATTTCATCTGGGGCATTCTCATCGCCGTCGTGGCGCTGTGGGGGCCGGGCAAGTGGTCGATCGATTACTGGATGCAGCGCCGCCGTGCACAGAGCTGAGCACAAGGCCATGACCCGGCGCATTCCTGCCCAAATCATCTTGCCACGCCGAGACTTGAAGTCGGCTGTTGCCGCAGCCAAAGGAGACTCTCCATGAAACGTCGTCACGTCCTTTCAATCCTCGCTGCGCCTGCGCTGCTGGCCGTCATGGGCAGACCGGCCTTGGCACAGAACACCGCCCCGGCCCGTGCGCTGGCCGAGATCGGCAAGGCCACGGTCATCACCGAGGGCAGCGGCCCGCGCGTGCTCACCATCTTTTTCGACACCAACTGCCCCTACTGCCATGCGCTCTACAAGGAGTTGCGTCCCGACGTGGGCAAGAACGGCCTGCAGGTGCGCTGGGTTCCTGTGGCCGTGCTCACCCCGAGCAGTCTGACCAAGGGTGCCGCCATGCTGCAGGCCGCAGACCCGCTCAAGGCGTTCTACGACAATGAAAACAACTGGAATTTCGGCGACAGCCCCGGCGGCGGCATCACCCCGGCGAAAGATGTGCTGCCCGCCACGCGCGCCAAGCTCGATGCCAATAACGCGCTGCTGCAGGCCGCGGGATCGTTCGGCGTGCCGACGCTGCTGTGGCGAAACACACAGGGGCAAGTCATGATGCAGGTTGGCCCGCCCCGCGATGGCAAGGATTTGCGCGCCTTGCTGCAGAGCATCGCGTAGCGGTTCGCGCAGCCGTTTGCACAACGGGGGGAGTGTGATGACACGGACTCGCCGCGGCTTCGTCGGCGCACTGCTCGGCCTCATGGCGGTTGCGCCTGCCGCCCGACTCGCCTTTGCCGCCAGTCCCGCGCCGGACCAGGCCGCCGCAGCGCAGGTGCTGGCGCGACTCGGCACGGTGAGCGCCGTGCAGCAAGGGCCGCAGACGCGCACGCTGGTTGCGTTCTTCGACCCCAACTGTCCCTATTGCCGCCAGCTTTTCCAGGATCTGCAACCCTTCATCGGCGAGGACGGGCTGGGCGTGCGCTGGGTGCCGGTGGCCATACTGGCGCCGAGCAGTCTGGGCAAGGCCGCGGCCATTCTGCAGGCGGGGGATCGTCTGCAGGCATTCCTCGCCATGGAAAACCACGGTCTCAATCCCAATCTGCCCGCGCCTGCCACCTTGTCCACGGGGCAGATCAGCGCCCAAACCCGCCAGGCCTTGAAGACCAACGACGCCGTGCTCAAACGCGCCGGGGTGTACTACAGCGTGCCGCTGGTGGTGTATCGCGACCGTGCAGGCGCGCCGCAACTCTTGCTCGGCGTGCCGCGCGACGCGAAGGCGCTGACGGCGCTGTTGCGCACCGTGGGGCCTTGATTCGGGACGTCATCCAGCGGCCAACGGCAGACCGCGCCGCATTTGGTTTCTTTGGCGAGCCTTAAGGCGTCACGCGGCGCCGCACTTTGCCGGGCGGCCGCAATCCAACACGTCACAAGCCTTGCAGCAAAGCCCTGCCAACACGCAGGGCGATACAGGGCGACGGGAGTGGGCCATGGGTTCTGCACTTCGGGGCGTTGAGATGACGCGGGCGGCGAACGACGCGGGCCTGTCCGCCCGCTTGCTGGAACAACAGCCAGACGACGCACCCGCGCTTGCCGAGGTGGCCGTATCCATACCTGCTGCCTTACCCCGGCAGCGCACGACACCCTGGCTGTCGGCATTTCCCCACCGCACGACCCACTCCTGAAAAACGCCATGACGTCCACAGATCCCGGCGCGAACGACGCCAGCAATATCGACCTGCAAGCCGCCTGGATTCGCCGCTCCAGCGCCGACATCCAGGCCTTCGTCGAAGGTCTGGCCGTGCGCCTTGAAGGCGACCTGCCAGGACAGGTGGAGGTGGTGCGCAAGCGCGACGGCCTGTTCGCCAAGACCAGCCATGTGCAGAGCATCACCGTGCGCACCGAGGAGTTTCATTACCTGCTCGACAAACAGCCCTCCGGGGTGCGCACGCAGCGCGCCCGGGTGGTGGGCGGAGTCATTCTCAAACGCGACGAACTCAGTCTGGCCGAGTGGATGCAGAGCCTGCTCGCCGCCTTGTTCTCGCAGTCTGGCGAATTGCAGCGCGCCAGCCAGTCGCTGCATGATTTCTTGATGAATTGAGGCCAAGCATGTCACTCTGGGACGCCCTGAAAAAACGCGTGGACGACGTGGCGCAAGACGCCCGGCACGCCGTGGAGGGACTGACCTCCACCGCCCACACCCTGGCTGCGCCGCGAGCGCTCAGCGCAGATGAAGTGGCGCGGCAGCAGGCCTGGGCCGAGGCGCTGCCGCGCAATGATCTGCCCGATTTTGTCAAGACGCGCCTGAGTGCCGCGGCGCGGGGCGCGTTACCCTGGATCAGCACCGCGACACCGGCGGACATGCTGGCGCAGCGCAGTCACGGCATCGAACCCGTGGGCATGGTCAATGGCAACTGCTGGTACCACTTCGGTTACTCCTGGTCAGACGGCCATTACGACGGCTGGCACTACGCCCTCGACCGTCTGCGGCTGGAAGCCGCGCTGCTGGGCGCCAATGCTGTGGTAGACGTGCGGCTGCAGGCGCACCCCGGGCGCGAGCCGACCGAGCTCGACTTTTCCCTCACCGGCACCGCGGTGCGCATTCGCGGTTTGCCGCCATCGACCGATCCGGTGGTGGCCACGGTATCTGCGCTGCACTTCGTGCGTTTGCTGGACGACGGCGCGGTGCCGGTGGGCATTGCCATCGGCGCGCATTTCGACTGGTATCTGCCGCGTGCCTCGGCCTATGGCGCAGGGTTCGGGATGATGAACGGCTCGCCCTTCGGCGCCTCGGCGCAGGCGTCCTCGCAGTTGTCTTATCAGGCTGGTGCGCTGTGGACCAACGCCGAGCTCACCGAACTCTCGGCGTTTCAGCAGCATGTGCGGCTGAGCGCCATCGAGCATCTGCGCAGCGACGGCCAGCGCCTGAACGCCTCGGTGCTGGCGCATACCGAATATGCCGAACTCACCCGCGAGGACGGCGAGGGCGGCGAGCCGCCGCGGTTCCAGTGCCGCTATATCGCCATCGGCACGGCCGTGGCCTACGACCGCGAACGTCCGCTGCACTCGCGCGTCACGCCCACCTTCAGCCTGGCCGACCGCCAGCTCGAAACCCCTTGCGCTCAACCCTAGGACTGCCACCATGAACGACATGACCACACCCCAGCAGGCCGCAACGCCCGCTCCCGCAACACAAGCCGCCGAGCAACTCGCCCCGCACGCGGTCGAACGTCTGAAGGGGCTGCGTGCCCAGGGCAGCCACGAAGGCATTTTCACCTCCGACCTGTCGGTGAACGAATTCGTCATGGTGCGCCAGGCCGGGTTCGAGCCGCTGGGCCTGGTGGTCGGCTCCTGCGTCTATCACCTCGGCATTCAGTACGGTCAATGGTCCACCAGCATGGAAATGGACGTGCTGTCGCAGGCCATGTATCAGGCGCGCGAACTGGCCATGAGCCGCATGGAGCAGGAGGCCATTTTGCTGCGCGCAGACGGCGTGGTGGGCCTGCGGCTGGAGGTCAAGCGCATGGAGTGGGACAAGGACATTCTGGAGTTCATGGCGATCGGCACCGCCATTGCGCACCGCACCGGCGACCCGGGCTTCAAGGGCGTTGGCGGCAAGCCGTTCACCTCCGATCTGTCGGGCCAGGATTTCTGGATGCTGCTCAAGTCGGGCTACCGGCCGATGGAAATGGTGATGGGCTCGTGCGTCTATCACGTCGCCCACCAGGGCGCGCTGCGCTCGCTGGGCAATATCGGCAATAACGTGGAGCTGGCGCAATTCACCCAGGCCATGTACGACGCCCGCGAACTGGCGATGGAGCGCATGCAGCACGAAGCCGCCGCAGCCCAGGCCGATGGCGTGACCGGGGTGCAGTTGCACGAAGGTTCGCACAACTGGCAGCCGCATGTCATCGAATTTTTCGCCGTGGGCACTGCGGTGAAGGCGATGGAGCAGGCCGACGCCCTGGTCGATGCGCTCAGCCCCCAACTCGTCATTCCAGTCAACGATTGACGTCTTTTTCCAACCGTCCAGGAGCCCCATCATGACTCTGTTCAAACACGCCGCCGAGATTCTCGAAGCCCGCGTCAACACCTTTCTCAACCACGCCGATGACCCGGCCCAGACGCTGGATCTGTCTTACGAAAAAATGATCACCACCTTGCAGGACACCAAGCGGCACCTGGCCGACGTGATCACCGAACGCATTGCGCTGGAAAACCAGATGACTGCGGCCAAGCACGATGCCGACAAGGCCGAGGCCGACGCCCGCATGGCGCTGCAGGCCCAGCGGGAAGACCTGGCGCGGGCCGCGCTGGGCGAGAAGCAGGCCGCGCAGCAGAAGATCGACAGCCTGCAGCAGTCGCATGACAACATTGCCGCCCAGGCCGAAAAGCTCACCGCCTATGAGGCCAGATTGCAGGACCGCATCGAGCAGTTCCGCACGCAGAAAGAGGTGATGAAGTCGCAGATGGCCGCGGCCAGCGCCGAGGTGGATGTGTCGGAATCGCTCTCGGGTCTGGGCACGGGCCTGGCCGACGCCGGCGACGCCATGCGCCGCGCGCAGGACAAGACCGCGCAGATGCAGGCCAAGGCCGAAGCCATGGAAGGCATGACGGAGGCCGGCATTCTGAGCGACCCGCTGGACGCGCGCGACAGCACCGAGAAAGCACTCGACACGCTGCGCAGCACAACCGGAGTCGACGCCGATCTGGCCCGGCTCAAAGCCGAGATGACGACCGCGAAGTGAGCATGCGCGGCGCGGTGGCGTCATTCCGGCTGATCCACAGACCAACAGGCCAAACAGTCGACTCCTGCGAGAACCGGGCGCTTGCGGCATACTGCGCCGCAGAAACCACCCTATAGACGAGGAGACCCCGCATGCATTCCACCCGCCGCGCCGCGCTGCGCATTGCCTTCACCGCAGTCCTCGGCGCCAGCCTCATCGGTCTGGCTCCACTGGCCACTGCGCAGCAGACACAGAATCCCGACGCCGTCAAAGTGCTGGCGGAAATGGGCAAGGCCACGGTCATCACCGAAGGCAAAGGCCCACGCGTGCTCAATATCTTTTTCGATGCCAACTGTCCGTATTGCCACGAGCTGTACACCGCCCTGCGTCCCAAAGTTG
>JAFGXB010000052.1 GCA_016936875.1 Burkholderiaceae bacterium
CGCGCAGCTGGTTTGCTGACAGCCCACGGACTTTGGTCAGCCGCAGCGAACTCACGCAGCAGCAGGACGCGGTGCGCGATCTGCGTGATCGGGCCGCACGGTTGGAAAAGCGCATCGCCTTGCTGCACAAGCAAATGGGCGCCAACAAAAACTGACCGCCCGATGCGACGCCTGTCCCGCCTTTTCAAGATTTTTTCCGTCATCCTGCGCTATGGCCTGGATGAAATCGCGCTCTCCGGTTTTCGCCATCCCTGGCTGCGCCGCCTCAGCCGCGTGCTCACCCTGGGCCGCTCGCTGCGCACGCCGCGCGGTGAACGCCTGCGTCTGGCGCTGGAAAGTCTCGGGCCGATCTTCGTCAAATTTGGCCAGGTTCTGTCCACCCGGCGCGATCTGATGCCCACCGACATCGCGGACGAACTCGCCAAACTACAGGACAACGTACCGCCCTTCGATTCCGACGTCGCCGTCTCCATTATTGAACGTGCGTTCGGCAAGCCGATCGAGGTGCTGTTCGCCACCTTCGAGCGCAAGCCTGTGGCCAGCGCGTCCATTGCACAAGTGCACTTCGCCACATTACCTGCGCCGCAGGGTGGCGCCGAAGTCGCCATCAAGGTGCTGCGCCCCGGCATGCACAAGGTCATTGAAGAAGATCTGGCATTGATGCACACCATGGCTGCGCTGGTGGACAAGCTGTGGAACGAAGGCAGGCGCCTCAAGCCACGCGAGGTGGTGGCCGAATTCGACAACTATCTGCACGACGAACTCGATCTGGTGCGAGAAGCCGCCAACGGCACCCAGCTCCGGCGGAACATGGAGTCGCTGGATCTGATCCTCATCCCCGAGATGCACTGGGAGTTGTGCCGCAGCGACGTGATCGTGATGCAGCGCATGTACGGAGTGCCGATCGGCCGTATCGAGGCATTGCGCGCAGCGGGAGTCGATTTCAAGCAGCTGGCCAAAGCCGGTGTGGATATATTTTTCACCCAGGTGTTCCGCGATGGTTTTTTTCACGCCGACATGCATCCTGGCAACATCATGGTCAGCCTGCAACCCGAAACGTTCGGCCGCTATATCGCGCTGGATTTCGGCATCGTCGGCACGCTGTCCGATTTCGATAAAGACTATCTGGCGCAGAACTTCATTGCGTTTTTCCGCCGCGATTACAAACGCGTGGCCGAGTTGCATGTGGAGTCGGGCTGGGTGCCGGCGGATGTGCGTATCGACGAACTCGAAGCGGCCGTGCGCAGCGTGTGCGAGCCACAGTTCGCCCGGCCGCTGAAAGACATCTCGCTCGGGCAGGTGTTGATGCGCTTGTTTCAGGTATCACGCCGTTTCAAAGTGGAAATTCAACCCCAGCTCGTGTTGCTGCAGAAAACCCTCCTCAATATCGAAGGGCTGGGCCGCGAGCTCGACCCTGATCTCGACCTCTGGACCACTGCGCAACCCTTTCTCGAAAAATGGATGAAGAGTCAGGTCGGCTGGCCCGCGTTCCGCGATAAGCTCAAGAACGAATCCACCCGCTACGCGCAATACCTGCCGGAAATTCCGCGTTTGCTGCACCAAGCCTTGCAAGCGCATGAAAAGCGCGACGACCCTCTGCTGCGCGAATTGCTGCAGGAGCAGCGACGCACCAATCAGCTACTGCAAACCCTGATGGCTTTTGTCGTCGGCTTCATCGTCGCGGTGCTGTTATTGGGCTCTCTGGACAGCCGCTGGCTGCACTGGTTTTTCTGAAACACGACCAACGCTTCTCACTGCAATGACCACTCCAACACCACAGCGC
Organism: Burkholderiaceae bacterium; assembly: GCA_016936875.1. Classification (GTDB taxonomy): domain Bacteria; phylum Pseudomonadota; class Gammaproteobacteria; order Burkholderiales; family Burkholderiaceae_C; genus Thiomonas. The sequence continues at coordinate 1,784 of JAFGXB010000052.1, forward strand.
ACATTGCCAGATGGCACGCCCATACCCGCGCTCGGCCTGGGCACCTGGCGCATGGGCGAGCGCGCCGATCTGCGGGACGCGGAAATTCTCGCAGTGCGTGACGCGCTGCGCATGGGGTACCGGCTGATCGACACGGCAGAGATGTACGGCGAAGGTGGCGCGGAAACCATGCTGGGCGTTGCGCTGCAACAGGCGTTTTCCGCTGGCGAGGCCCGCCGCGAAGACCTCACCGTCGTCAGCAAGGTGTATCCGCATCATGCGTCCACCCAAGGCGTGGTCGACGCCTGCGAGCGCAGTCTGCGTCGCCTGAAAATCGACTCCATCGATCTCTATCTGCTGCACTGGCGCGGCGACACGCCGCTGGCGCAGACGCTCGACGGTTTTGCCCGACTGCAAGCGCGCGGCCTGATTCGTCATTGGGGCGTCAGCAACTTTGACACGCAGGACATGGAAGAACTCTACGCCCTGCCCGCAGGGCCGCAATGCGCGGCAAATCAGGTGTATTACAGCTTGAGCGCCCGCGGCATTGAGTTCGACCTGCTGCCCTGGCAGGCCGAACGGCGCCTGCCTCTCATGGCCTACAGCCCCATCGACCAGGGTGCGCTGAGCAGCCATGCCACCGTGCTTGCGCTGGCGCACAGGCTGGGCGTGAGCGCCGCGCAAATCGCCCTCGCCTGGGTGCTGCGCCAACCCGAGGTCATCGCCATTCCCAAGGCGGTGCGCAGCGCCCACTTGCGCGACAATCTAGCGGCCACCCAGCGACAACTCAGCGCTGCAGATCTCGCCTTGCTCGACGCCGCTTTTGCGCCGCCGCGCCGCAAACACGGCCTTGCCATGATTTGATCCGTGCACTTGCCGCGCCCTCTGCGCGTCGGCACAATGCCCTCGTTCCCTGCCCATCACCACGCCATGTCTGACACTCAAATCCGCGACACCCTGCAACGCCTGCATACCGTGCTGCAGTCTCAGCCCCAACTCGACCCGGAGCTCAAAACCCTGCTGCAAACGCTGGACCAGGACATTCAGGCGGCGCTGGAACACAAGCCAAGCGAAAGCCCCCCCGCAGCTGAAACAGCAGACTTGGCCGAGCAGGCGCAAACCCTGGCTACGCGCTTTGCCGCCGAGCATCCCAACATCGACCTCGCCCTGCGCGAACTGCGCAGCCTGCTGCTCGGCGTGGGCCTGTAAGACTGCGGGCTACGCCGCCAGTTGCCGCGCCATGCGGATGGCGGCGATGAGGCTGGAGGGATCGGCCTGATCTTTTCCCGCAATATCGAACGCGGTGCCGTGATCGGGGCTGGTGCGCACAAAGGGCAAGCCCAGCGTCACATTCACCCCCTGTTCCACGCCCAGATATTTCACCGGAATCAACCCTTGATCGTGGTACATGGCCACCACGATGTCGAACGCGCCCGGATGCGTCGGCAGATCGTTGCGGGCGCGCATGAACACCGTATCCGGCGGGTAGGGTCCGCTCGCCTCAATGCCTTCGCGGCGGGCCTGCGCAATGGCCGGGGTGATGATGCGCGCCTCCTCATCCCCAAATAACCCGTTTTCCCCCGCGTGGGGGTTCAGCCCTGCCACGGCGATGCGCGGCTGCGCCATGCCCCAGGCGCTTGCGGCCTGATGCGCTATGCGCAAGGTTTGCAACACGGCGTCGGTCGTGACCGCATCAATGGCTTGGCGCAGCGCCATATGCACCGTCACCAACACGGTCTTGAGTTGCGCATTCGCCAGCATCATGCGCACCGGAGCGCCGCCTGCAATGTGCTGGAGGATTTCCGTATGCCCCGGAAAGTCCACACCCGCGGCATGGAGCGCGGCCTTGTGGATGGGGGCTGTCACAACGGCTGCAACGCGTCCGGCGAGCGCGTCGTTCGCGGCAGCCTCGATGCAGGCGAATGCCGCCGCGCCCGCGCGAGCATCGACCTGACCCAAGGGAAGGTCATCGGGCAGTTGCACGACGGCAAGCACGGGAATGGCCCCTTTGGGCACATCGCGCCATTCCGCCAGCGTGGCGAGTTCCACAATCACCGGGTTGCTGCTCTGCGGAGTGAACCGCATCGCCCGCGCCGTGCGTGCCAACCAAGCGGCGTCTCCATACACCACGCAACCGGTCGCCTCGCCTTGGGCAAAGGCGCGGACTATGGTTTCCGGGCCGATGCCGCAGGCATCGCCCAAGGTGATGGCGATCGGCGTTTTTCCGAGGGAGTCAGGCGGGGTTTTCAAGGTCGACGAAGACATGCTCAAGTCCATAGTGTGTGGCCAGATGATCGCCCAACGCGCGAATGCCGTCGCGCTCAGTGGCGTGGTGGCCGCAGGCCAGATAGGTGATGCCCATTTCACGCGCGAAATGGGCCGTGGGCTCGGAAATTTCGCCGCTGACAAAGGTCTTTGCACCGGCTGCCCAGGCCTCCTCGATCCAGTCCTGCGCACCTCCAGTGCACCACGCCAGCATGCCGACCGGCGCATCGGCGTCGCCCACAACCAGTGGCGCACGACCCAGGCCGCGTGTGACGGCCTGCGCCAGGTTGCCCACGGTTTGCTGCGGCGCGGAGCCCAGGTATCCGAGTTGCTGCTTGCCAAAACGCCCTTGCACCGACCAGCCCAGCCGCTTGGCGAGCATGACGTTGTTGCCAAGCTCGCAATGCGCATCGAGCGGCAGGTGATAGGCGAACAGATTGATGTCGGCGGCCAGCAACAGGCCGAGTCGCTTGCGCTTCTGACGGATGACGCGCGGATCTTCACCGCGCCAGAAATACCCGTGATGTACAAGAATCGCGTCGGCGCGCAACGCAATGGCGCGCTCGATCAGCGCCAGGCTGGCCGTCACTCCCGTCACAATGCGCTGGATGTCGTCACGCCCCTCGACCTGTAGCCCGTTTGGGCAATAATCCGTAAAACGCGCGCAATCGAGCAACACATCGATTTCGCCCTGCAAATGCTCTCTGTGCATGGTGGCCTTGAAGCGTCAAGATGCGCCGCCATGTGGGGAATTCCCACGCCATTCCAAAATGATGCGACGCCTCTGGCTGCTATTTTCCCAGACTGTGACGATCGCGCTCGCCGCGCTGTTCGTCGTCTCCACACTCAAACCAGAATGGGTGCAGTTCGGTACGCCCGTCACCGCGCCGGTGGGCAAGCCAGCCGTCATCACCATTCAGGATGCACCACCGACCGCCGCCATACAATCGGCATCAGGCAGCTACAGCACAGCCGCGCTCAAGGCCATGCCTGCAGTGGTCTCCATCACCACATCCAAAGTGCCGCGCCGCGTGCCGGGGCAGGACCCCTGGCGACGCCAGTTTCAGGGCAAACGCCAACCCACTGTGGGCCTGGGTTCCGGCGTGATCGTCAGCCCGGACGGCTACATCCTGACCAACAACCACGTCGTTGAAGGCGCCGACCAGATCGAAGTAACCCTGGCCGACGGGCGCGAGGCCAAGGCCACCCTGGTGGGCCGCGATCCGGACACTGATCTGGCGGTGCTGCACATCCGGCTGGACAAACTTCCGGTCATCACCTTCGGCAACGACGCCAATGCCCGGGTGGGCGATGTGGTGCTGGCCATCGGTTACCCCTTTGGCGTGGGCCAGACCGTGACGCAGGGCATCATCAGCGCACTGGGCCGCACACAACTGGGCATCAACACCTTCGAGAATTTCATCCAGACAGACGCCGCGATCAATCCGGGCAACTCCGGCGGCGCCTTGGTTGATGCGAACGGCAACCTCATCGGCATCAACACCGCCATTTTTTCGCGCAGCGGCGGCTCATTGGGCATTGGTTTCGCCGTGCCGGTCTCCACCGCGCGCAACGTGATGCAGCAGCTCATCACGACAGGCCAGGTTGTGCGGGGATGGATTGGGGTGGAACCACAAGACGTCACCGATCAGCTGGCCCGCAGCCTGAAACTGCCGCATCCCGAAGGCGTGGTCATCATTGGTGTCTTGCGTCAGGGGCCGGCTGATCAAGCCGGTGTGAAGCCAGGCGATGTGGTGCTGGACGTCGCTGGCAAGCCTGTGGGCAACACCGGACAGCTGCTCAACGCAGTGGCTGCGCTCAAACCCGGCAGCGAAACAGCCATTCAAGTGTTGCGCAATGGCAAGCCGCAAACCCTGCAGGTGCGCATCGGCACCCGTCCGCAAAACATCAGCCAGACACCACCGGCCGAGGACAGCGAGGGCGTGCTGCCGTAATCAGTTCCTCATCGCGTCAATGCGCGGAGGACTGCGCGTCTTTTTCTTCTTCGGACGGCGCCGCGGAATATTTCACCAGATACTTGGCCGCAAGAATGCCGACTTCGAACAGCAGAATCATGGACAGCGCCAGCGACGTTTGCGACACCACGTCCGGGGGTGTCACGATGGCTGCCACAACAAAGGCCACCACGATGAAATAGCTGCGCCAAGCCTTGAGTTGCGCAACCGTCACCAGGCCAAAACGCACTAACACCATGAGCACGACCGGCACTTCAAACGCCGTGCCAAACGCCATGAACATGGTCAGCATGAAGCTCAGGTATGCCTCAATGTCTGGCGCCGCAGTGATCACCTTGGGGGCAAAGCCCTGAATGAAGGTGAACAGCCGTCCGAAAACGAAGAAGTAGCAGAACGCCACGCCCAGATAAAACAGCAAGGTGCTGCTGATGATCAGCGGCATGACCAGCCGCTTCTCGTGGGTGTAGAGGCCAGGCGCAACAAAAGCCCAGACCTGGTAGAGCACGGCGGGCAAGGCGATCATGAAGGCCACCAGCAAAGTCACCTTGATGGGAACGACAAAGGGCGAAATCACGCCAATGGCGATCATCGTCGAGCCCTTCGGCAAGTGGGCGATGAGTGGATGCGACAGCAGATCGAACAGGCCGGATGGGCCCGGATAGATCGACAGCACGATGAACACGACGCCAATGGCGGCAATGGCCCGGATGAGCCGGTTGCGCAACTCGATCAGATGCGAGATGAACGGCTGTTCGGCCTCGGGACTGTCCGGTGCCGCTGTTTTTTTTGGGTCAGACACGGGCAATGCACTCGTTTGCAAAGAGGGGTTGGAACACGCGAAACACGCCGCCGCGATGACACCGCATCAGCGCTTGACGCGGTAGCGCGCCATGCGCGCCGCGCCCGACAGGGCCTGCGTGCGCACACGGGCCTGCCTGCGATACCACTGCGGCACGGTGTTGCCTGCGAGTTTTTTGCGCTTTTTGGAGGGATAGTCTGGACTGGGCAGGCTGGGCGCAGAGAGACCGTCAGAGATCGATGACTCCGAATAACCGCTCAACCCGTCGGTAGCTTCCTTCCAGGCGTCATCAAAACTGCCCTGCACTTCCGCCACGTTATCGGTCACGGATTTTTTCATGTCCTGTGCCGCCGTCTCGAGAGAAGTCTTGACGTTGCGCAGTTCTTCGAGATCAATCTGGCGATTGACCTCGGCCTTGACATCCGCCAGATAGCGCTGTGCACGGCCAAGCAGATTGCCAGCGGTGCGCGCCACGCGCGGCAGTTTCTCCGGCCCGAGCACAATAAGCGCCACCACGCCGATCAGGCCGATTTCGGACATTCCGATGTCAAACATGGGCGGTCACAGGAGGAAAAGGCGCTATGCGCACGCAAGCGGGTTGCAGGAACAAAAAACCGGCATTGCTGCCGGCCAGCAAGTCGCTGTCACGTTCAGGAGGACGACTTTTCTTTGGCCTGAACGTCAATGGCTTCCTTTTTGGCGCTGGCTTCAGCCGCGAGTTGCTTGTCAGCCTCGGCTGGCTTGTCATCGGCACTGGCGTCGCGCATGCCGTCCTTGAAGCCCTTGACTGCGGAACCAAGGTCGGAACCCATGTTCTTCAATTTCTTGGTGCCAAACACCATCATCACAATGACCAGCACGATCAGCCAGTGCCAAATGCTAAATGAGCCCATGATTTACTCCTTCGCCGCAAAAATTTAAGGGGCCTGTTTTTTCCATGGGCGCGGTCCGCCCATGACGTGCAGGTGCAGGTGAAACACTTCCTGCCCTCCATTCTGGCCTGTGTTGATGACGGTGCGAAAACCCTCTTCGCAACCTTGCTCACGGGCCAAACGGGGTACAAGCTGCAACATTTTACCGAGTAAGGCGACGTGCTCGGTTCCCACATCGAATAAAGACGATAGATGCAGTCGGGGAATGATCAAAAAATGAACGGGTGCGGCCGGATGAATGTCGTGAAATGCGACGATTTCATCATCCTGATAGAGGATTTTCGCTGGGAGTTGGCCCGCCGCGATTTTGCAGAAAATGCAGTGCGTGTCAGTCATGAGAGCATGGCGTGAAAAAGTTACAGGGCGGTGTGAACCTGCTTGCGTTCGGTGAGTTTGAGCCAGCCTTTCACCACGCGGTAGATGGTCCAGAAATACACCACGGCGAGCACCAGAAACCCAAGGCCGAACACCCAGATCAGCGCAAAACCGATGACCGACCAGAACAGCGCCCACCAGAAAGTGCGAATCTGCCACCGCAGATGGCTGTCCAACCAGGTGCCGCGCGCGTCATCGCGTTTGACATAGGCGATGATCACCCCGATGACGGCCGTGATGCCCCAGAAAAAGCTCAGCGCCTGCAGCACATAGATCGCCAGAACCAGGGTTTTCAGGCTGTCGATGTCTTGCGGGCTGGGTTGGTCAATCACTTGACGTGAATCATTCATGACATGCCTCAGGAATTTCCAGGCCGTGCCGCGAACTCAACCAAACCCGAGCGGCCTTCGCGGCGCTCCAGTTCGGCGAGCACCTGTTGCGGAGTCAGTCCGTGCTGCGCCAGGGCAACCAGGCTATGGAACCACAGATCCGCCGTTTCATAGAGAATTTTTTCAGCGTTGCCGTCTTTGGCGGCCATGACCAGTTCGGTGGCTTCTTCGCCAATTTTTTTCAGGATGGCGTCTTCGCCTTTATGGAACAGCCGCGCCACATACGACGCGCTTGGGTCTGCGCCCCGGCGGCTTGCGATGGTGGCGTAAATCCGCTCCAGCGCAGCGCCGGAATCTGACGCCTCGGTTGATTCGGCTTGCGTGTGTGTGTGCGTTCGGTGGTAAATCTGTGATGGGTCTTTCAACACGGGATCGGCCACGGCCCAGTGACCGTGATCGAGGCTGCTGAAAAAACAGGATTCGCGCCCAGTATGGCAGGCGATGCCGCCCGCTTGTTCGACTTGCAACAGCACCACGTCGCCATCGCAATCGAGGCGAATGTCTCGCACGGTCTGCACATGACCGGATTCCTCGCCCTTGTGCCACAGTTTGTGGCGCGAGCGGGACCAGTACACCGCTTCGCCGCGCTGGTGGGTTTGCTCCAGCGCCTCGCGGTTCATCCAGGCGAACATCAGCACGCGCCCGGTGTGCGCATCTTGTGCAATGGCGGGGACGAGGCCGCGTGCGTCCCATTTCACTTGATCGAGCCAGTTCATGGAGTGAATTTTAGTTCGCGGGCTTGGCGCTGCGCCCTCGCCCCGAGCCAGCAGTCTGCGCAAGACGCTCAAAGCGACAGATCCGGCCGCATGGCAATGCCACGCGCGGCAAGGTGTTGCTTGGCTTGCCCCACGGTGTATTCGCCATAGTGGAAGATGCTGGCGGCGAGCACGGCATCTGCGTGACCTTCGAGAAACCCTGCGGCGAGATGATCGAGATTGCCCACGCCGCCGGAGGCGATGACGGGCACGCTCACCGCGTCGGAGACGGCGCGGGTGAGTGCCAGATCGAAACCGATCTTGGTGCCGTCACGATCCATGCTGGTGAGCAAAATTTCACCGGCACCCGCCTGCACCATGTCCACGGCCCATTGCACCGCGTCGAGGCCGGTGGCTTGACGACCGCCGTGGGTGTAGACCTCCCAGCCCGCGCCCTCTGCACGGCGCTTGGCATCGATGGCGACCACGATGCACTGCGCGCCGTACTTGGCCGACGCATCCGCGATGACCTGGGGATTGGCAACCGCGGCGGAGTTGAAGCTGACCTTGTCCGCCCCCGCGTTCAACAGGCGGCGCACATCATCGACGGTGCGCACGCCGCCACCCACGGTCAGCGGGATGAAGACCTGCGAGGCCACGGCCTCGATCTGGTGCAGCAGCAGATCGCGCGCGTCGCTGGTGGCGGTGATGTCGAGAAAGGTGAGTTCGTCCGCGCCCTGCGCGTTGTAGCGCGCGGCGATTTCCACCGGATCGCCCGCGTCGCGCAGGCCGACGAAATTGACGCCCTTGACCACGCGGCCACCGCTCACATCAAGACAGGGAATGATGCGTTTGAACAGCATGGTCGGTTAGCGGCTGGACACGAAACGCTGCGCCTCGGAGAAGTCGAGCGCGCCGGTGTAAATGGAGCGGCCGCAGATCACGCCTTCCACGCCACGGCTTTCCACCGCGCACAGCATTTCGATATCTCGCATTCCCGACAGACCGCCGGAGGCGATGACCGGCACGTCGAGCGACTCGGCCAGGCGCACCGTGGCCTCGATGTTGATGCCGGTGAGCATCCCGTCACGGCCGATGTCGGTGTAGATCACGCCTTCAATGCCGTAGTCCTGGAATTTGCGCGCGAGGTCAACGACCTCGTGGCCGGTGAGCTTGCTCCAGCCGTCGGTGGCCACTTTGCCGTCACGTGCGTCGAGACCGACGACGATGTGTCCGCCAAAAGCGCTACAGGCATCGCGCAGGAAGCCCGGGCTTTTCACCGCCGCGGTTCCGATGATGACGTAGCTCAGCCCTTCATCGAGATAGCGTTCGATGGTGTCGAGATCGCGAATGCCGCCGCCGAGTTGCACTGGAATTTCCTCGCCCACTTCGTCGAGGATGGCGGCAATGGCTTCGGCATTGCGCGGCTTGCCGGCGAACGCGCCATTGAGATCGACCAGATGCAGGCGCTCGGCGCCCTGGTCGATCCAGTGCCGCGCCATGGCGGCGGGATCTTTGGAAAACACCGTCGCGCCTTGCATTTCACCTTGTTCGAGGCGAACGCACTGGCCGTCCTTGAGGTCGATTGCCGGAATGAGCAGCATGATGTCAGGGCAGAGGAAAAAGAAGGAAAGAGGATGACGGGAGAGGAAGCAAGGGCGCGGCGTTTTCAGGGCGACCAGTGCAGAAAATTACGGTACAACATCAGGCCGGCATCGGCACTTTTTTCCGGATGGAACTGGGTGGCGAACAGATTGTCGCGCGCCACCGCGCTGGCAAACCGCACGCCATAATCGGTTTCGCCCGCGCTGTGGCCGCCGTTCTGTGGCGCCGCGTAATAGCTGTGGACGAAATAGAACGCTGCGCCGTCTGGCACATGCGCCCAGATCGGGTGGACGGCGCCCGCTGCGCTGCGTCCCTGCCAGACCGCATTCCAGCCCATATGCGGCACTTTGTAGCGGCTGCCGTCGGGTTGCGTCTGGCCTTGGAGTGCAAAGCGCTGCACCCGGCCGGGGATCAGCCCCAGGCCGTCCACATGCCCTTCGGTGCTGTGATCGAGCAACATCTGCATACCCACGCAGACACCGAACAATGGTTTGCTGGCCGCGGCTTCGCGCACTGCCTGTTGCAAACCGGATTCGCGCAGTTCGCGCATGCAGTCAGGCATGGCCCCCTGCCCTGGCAGCACCACACGGTCGGCGGCGCGCACCACGGCGGGATCGGCGGTGACGACCACCTCGAAATCGGTGCCTGAGGCGACATGCGCCACGGCTTGCGACACCGAGCGCAGATTGCCCATGCCATAGTCCACAACGGCAACACGTTTCATCGGTTTGGATCAGACGGTCAAGGGAAGAAGCGCGGCGGGATCCGAGATCGGCGGAAGGACGGTTGCGCGGAAATTTACAGCGAACCCTTGGTCGACGGGATCCCCTCACCCATGCGGGGATCGCGTTCAGCGGCGGCGCGCAGGGCGCGGCCAAAGGCCTTGAACACGGTTTCGCACTGATGGTGAGAGTTGTCGCCACCCAGATTGTCCACATGCACGGTCATGGCGGCGTGATTGACCAGGCCCTGGAAAAATTCGCGCGCCAGATCCACGTCGAACTCGCCGATCATCGCGCGGGTGAACGGCACATGCCAGATCAGCCCGGGACGGCCGGAAAAGTCGATGACCACGCGGCTCAGTGCTTCGTCGAGCGGCACATAGGCGTGACCGTAGCGGCGGATGCCTTTTTTGTCTCCGATGGCGCGGGCCAGCGCCTGACCGAGCGTGATGCCGACATCTTCAACCGTGTGATGCGCATCGATATGCAGATCGCCCTTGGCCTGGATGTCGAGGTCGATCAGTCCGTGCCGCGCGATCTGGTCGAGCATATGGTCGAAAAAACCAACGCCCGTGGACAGTTTGGAAACACCTGTTCCGTCGAGATTGATCGACACGGTGATCTGCGTCTCGGCGGTGTTGCGGGAAACCTGGGCAGTGCGCATGGAGAGAAAGGGTAAAGCCGCGTTGGATAGGCGCAATCGTAACGTCAGCGCGGGGCCTGCGTCTGCGCCGCGAAGAGGGTGTCGAGCGCGGCGAGCAAGGCGTCGCATTGCTCGGGCGTGCCGATGGTGATGCGCAGAAAGTCTGCGATGCGCTGCGGGCGCGCAAACTGTCGCACCAGAATGCGGTGTTCGCGCAACTGTGCGGCCAGCCGCGCGCCGTCATGCGCCGGGTGCCGCGCAAACACAAAGTTGGCTTGAGAAGGCAGCACCTCAAAACCGCGCGCCTGCAGCCCTGCCGCCAACCGCGTGCGGCTGTCGATGATGCGTGCCTGCGTCTGCGCCAGCCAGGCGGCGTCGCCCATTGCGGCCTCGGCTCCAGCCAGTGCGAGGCGGTCTAGTGGGTAGGAATTGAAGCTGTCCTTCACCCGGGAGAGCGCCTCGATCAACGCCGGGTGGCCCAGGGCATAGCCAACGCGCAGCCCGGCCAGCGCCCAGGCCTTGGACAGGGTGCGCACCACGAGCAGTTGCGCATGGCGGTCGATCAGGGCGGCGGCGGTTTGCGCGCCAAAGTCGACATAGGCCTCATCGACCACGACAACGGAGTGTGGGTTGGCGGCAAGCAGCCGTTCCACCTCGGCCAGGGGCAGTGCCATGCCTGTTGGCGCGTTGGGGTTGGGGAAGATGATGCCGCCGTTGTCGCCCGCCTGCAGAAAGTCATCGACCGCGATGGAAAAATCGTCGCGCAGTGCGATTTCGCGCGTGGAGATGCCATACAGCCGGGCATAGACGGGATAGAAGCTGTACGAAATATCGGGGTGCAGCAGCGGCGCCTCGTGCTGGAGCAAGGCCATGAAGGCATGCGCCAGCACTTCGTCCGAGCCGTTGCCGACGAATACCTGTTCAGGCTTGAGGTGGTGATAGCCCGCAATCGCGGCCTTGAGTCTGGAGGCCTGCGGGTCGGGATAGAGCCGCAAATCGCCCGTCACCTGTGCCGCGATCGCCTGGAGCACCTTGTCGCTGGGGGCATACGGGCATTCGTTGGTGTTGAGCTTGATCAGTCCGTCGATTTTCGGCTGTTCGCCCGGCACATAGGGGGTCAGACCGTGGACGACGGGGCTCCAGAACGGGCTCATGGCGTCGCATCCAGCCGCATTTCCGCGGCACGGGCATGGGCGGTGAGGCGCTCGCCATGCGCCAGCACGCTGGCGATGCGGCCGAGGGTTTGCGCGCCCTGCGCACTCACCTCGATGAGACTGGAACGCTTGATGAAGTCGTACACCCCCAGCGGGGACGAGAACCGCGCAGTGCCCGATGTGGGCAACACATGGTTGGGGCCGGCGCAATAGTCGCCCAGCGATTCGGAGGTGTAGGCGCCGAGAAAGAGCGCGCCCGCGTGCTTGAGCGCCGGGACGTACTGATGCGGGTTTTGCGCCGAGATTTCGAGGTGCTCGGGCGCGATGCGGTTGGCGATGGCGCAGGCCTGTGCCATATCGCGCACCTGAATGAGTGCGCCGCGCCCGGTGAGTGAGGCTGCAATGATGTCGCGGCGCGGCATGTCGGGCAAGAGGCGATGAATGGCGGCGGCCACGGCGTCGATGTAGGCCGCGTCCGGGCACAACAGAATGCTCTGCGCCAGCTCATCGTGCTCGGCCTGGCTGAACAGATCCATCGC
>JAFGXB010000053.1 GCA_016936875.1 Burkholderiaceae bacterium
CGCCTTTATTTGTGATTTTTTGTTTCGTTGCGCTTTTAATTGACATTGAGGTACATCCATGTGCCATCGGGCTGCCGCTGGAAGGTCATCCCTTGGGAGTATGTTTCCCCACTCACTGAAGATTGATACACAACTCGGAAACTCAGTGCATTGAGTGCCGGCATTTGCCAGTTGTCCATGCGGACAACGTTGACGCACATGGTTTTGGGTGCATAACGCATAGATGGGAGCGGCCCCATCAGGCCTCGGATAGTTCCACCAGGTGCGTTGTATTCACCCAGGTATTTGCCTGGATCAAAACCCGGGTAACAAGCCAAGAACTGCACAATTTTCTGAATCGTCGGCCCCGCCTGTTGCACCGCCGTCTGTATTGCCGCTTGCGCCTGTGGCTGATTGATTTGCGCCAGCAATTGCTGTTGCTGCACAGCGGTGGGTTGTGGCATCGGCGGCCCTGCTGGAGTCGTGGCCACAGCCATCGACTGGTTGATGGCTGCCATCTGCTGATTCATAGCCTGAAGTTGTTGTGTGCTGCAACCGGCCAGGCTGACGATGAAGGCGATGCCGGTGAGTTTGAGGGGAAGTCGGACTGCGCGCATAGTTGTTCCTTGTGGAGGGTTTGAAAGGCTTGTGAACGGTGCCGCGCACTGGATGTGCGTCTCTCGAATTCAGACCTCCCGGCCGCCCCACACCCACACCACCCGCCCATGGACGAGCAGGTCATCCGGGTCTTGTGAGGCGATTTCCCAGGGGTCGTAAATCTTGTTGTCCGACATGACCTTGAGCGCCTGCGGTAGCTTCTGCAAGCGCTTCACAAAGGTCGAATTCCCGAGCGTGAAGACATACACCCCATCACGGTCAATTTCGCGCGCAGAGTGATCGACAACCACGATGTCGCCATCGCGCAGAGTTGGTTCCATCGAATCCCCCGCGACCGTAATGAGTGCGAGAGATGTGATGGCTACACCTGCATGCCGCTGAATGCGGGCGGCGATGTCCTTCCCGATGCGCACGCTATCCACCTGTGATAACGCCTCCACGAAGCGCCCATGCCCGGCTGCGGCTTCCAGATCGAGCCTGCGGATCAGCACCTGCCCATCCCCAGCGTCCAAGGCTGCGCCTCCCGAGTGCACGTTGTCCATCCAGCCCCGCTCAAGCTGGAAAGCCTTCTCAAGCGCGCGGGCCATGGTGTCGCCCATTGCCCTGTTTTTCCCCGTGTCACCGTATCTGGCGGAGTTCTTGATCTGAGAGATTTGCGCGTGAGACCTATTGGTGGCATCCGCTACTGCTTGGACTGATCCGGCGCGGTCAATCAGGGCAAGAAGGTTAGTGAGTCGAATTTCATCAATGGTCTTCATTCCGCTATTGAAACTAGGAGGGGCGACTCAAGGAACGAGCGCCACAGGCTTAAAGTGATAGCGTATCGCTAGTGTTTGGTTATACTCAAGCTATGCGCCTCCTGACCTACACCAAACTCCGGTACGGCCGTGCCGCTGCCCTGGCTGATGCACTGGGCTACGCGCGCCCGCTGATTTCCCAATGGGCCCACGGCGTTCGCTCTGTCCCAGTGATGGCGGCCCTTGAGATTGAGAGCCAAACGCAAGGCGAAGTCATGCGCTGGGACCTCCGCCCCGACGACTGGTACCTGATCTGGCCAGAACTCATCAATACCGCAGGCGCGCCTGCCATCCCCGAACAGTAAAGGCAAAGCCATGTCCGACCATCGAGAAATCCGCCACTTCCACCTGTTCTGCGGCCTGGGCGGCGGAGCCAAGGGATTCAACAAGGCGCAGCCACGAATCCCGGGGCTGCAAGGCAACATGCGTTGCATTGGCGGCGTTGATGTGGACCCGGCAGGCATCGCAGACTTCTCAAGACTGGCCGACGTTCCCGGCACAGTGCTCGATCTGTTCGACCGTGAGCAATACCGCGATTTCCACGGAACTGAGCCGCCTGCAGGGTGGCGGGAGGCTTCCCCAGCCGATATTCAGCGCTCGGCGGGGAATGAACGCCCGCACATCGTCTTTCTATCCGCGCCTTGCAAAGGGTTTTCGGGGCTGCTCTCGGAGACGCGCAGCAAGACCACGAAATATCAGGCGCTGAACCGGTTGACCGTGCGCGGCGTGTGGCTGATGCTCGAAGCCTTCGGCGATGATCCGCCGGAGTTCATCCTGTTCGAGAACGTGCCGCGCATCCAGAACCGCGGGGCGCATTTGCTGCGCCAGATCACCTCGTTGCTGGAGCAGTATGGTTATGCGGTCGCCGGTGCTCCGCATGACTGCGGCGAACTGGGTGGCTTGGGGCAATCACGCAAGCGGTATCTGCTGGTTGCGCGCCACCGGGAGAAAGTTCCGCCATTTCTCTACGAGCCACAGAAACGGCCGCTGTGCAGCGTGGGTGAGATCATCGGCAAACTGCCGATGCCGGGTGACGGCATCGGCGGCCCGATGCACCGCATGCCGCAACTGGCCTGGAAAACCTGGGTGCGTCTGGCATTCGTCGAGGCAGGATCGGACTGGCGGTCACTGAATCGCCTGGCCATCGAGAACGCGCACCTGCGCGACTATCTGGTGGTGCCGCAGATGCACGATGGCGTGCTCGGCGTGCGTCAC
>JAFGXB010000054.1 GCA_016936875.1 Burkholderiaceae bacterium
AGTCAGCTGCACGCCGGGCACATGCAGCGCCGCCCGAACTTGCTCAACGTCGGTCATCCCGCGCAAGGCGGCGATGCGGTCTGTGGCGCTCATGTAATACGACCAGCCGATGCTGTCGTGGAACGTCGCACGGAACGGCCAGTACGCGCGGTCGAAGTCATCGTTCATCATCGCCATCTCACACCTCCGCATGGCGGTTAGCCATCCACTTGCCCGCCAGCTCCAGCACGGCGGGGGTGAGGGTCTGCATCTGGTTGGCCTCCATGATCCGGCGGCACTCCTCGGTCAGCTCCACCGCCTCGCGGTAGTTGCCCTTGCGGCAGGCCGCCCAGAAGGTGGTGACCAGTTCCTTGTCGGCGCTCTCGCCGAACGCCGGGCGAAAGACGTGGGTGTAGGTCTCGGCGCGGTCGAGGTGGCGCGTGGCGATGCGCTTGGCGCCGATGCGGCTGCCCAGTTGCAGCAGCAGGTCGCGGGTGCGCGCCTGCGTGAACTGGCGGCTGTACATCTCGGTGCCGATCAGCAGCACGGCGGTGTTGCATTCGTCGGCCAGGTAGCGCAGCAGCTCCAGCACGCGCCAGCTCAGTTTGTTGGCTTCGTCGATGACGATCAGCCGCCGCGTGGCCGGGTCGCCCTCGGCTCGGCTGCGCAAGAGCCGGTCTACCACGCCCGCGCCCTCAAGCCCGGCGCTGGCCGCAATCTCCACCGCCATCTGGTGCTTGCTCATGCCGTCCCACGCGGCAATGCGGGTGGCGCCCAGGTGCTGCGCCACGGCGCGGCCGCACTGGCTTTTTCCGGTGCCGCTCGGGCCGGTGATTTCTCCCACCGGGTTTTCGGCGGACATAATCTGTTCGGCCAGTTTGACGGCCTCTTTGACGCTTTTGGTCTGGCGTATTTCCATACTCATGTGAATCTCCCTGTTATTGAGTGCTGCGGTAAAACCCTGAAAATCAATAACCCATGGCGCGGGCGGCGGCGACATCCTCCGGTTCGGTTGCAAATCGCTGCAATTGCTGCGCATCCTTCGCCGCTTCGGCGCGGCGCATCAGCGCCTTGGTCTTCTGCGACAGCTCGGCATAGGCATCGGCCATGCGTTGCTGCTCCTGGCTGAGTTCCACCGTCTGGCTGATCTCCAGCGCGCGCTGCTGTGTCGCCTGCAATCCGAGCATCTGCGACCGAAAGCCACTCACCTCGCTCACGTCCATCGCGCCACCGGCCTGCTCCACCCGGTCGGCCAGCAGCAGCTTGAGGGTCTTGTTGCGGCGGTGCGCCTCGCGCGCCCCGGCTTCGTCCACGAGGCCGAACACGCGCTCGGGCACGGCCCAGACCACCTCACGCCCCGGCACGAACACCGCCAGCGCCTCGAACTCGGGCGCGGCGATGCGCGGCAGCGCCACGGTCACCCGGCCCTCAACGCTCATCAGCTCATCGTGTATCCAGGTTCGACCGGCGTACTGGATGGCGCCGCGCGTCACCACCCGGCTGTCGCGCTCGGCAAAACTGAGCATCAGCGCCACGCGGTCGATGCGGGCAGGCGTCCATCCGGCATTCATGGCCTGCTCCAGCTTGCCCTGCGGGGAGAGCCCCGCCATGTGCTCGGCGCCCGGCTGCGGGGTGACGTGGTAATCGTCCAGCTCGGCCTTGAGCCAGTCGCGCACGGCGTAAAAGTCGCTCGGCGTGGGCGCTTTGCCCAGATTGGCCACCCGCTTGGTCATGCGGTTGCCGCCCACATAGCCCAGCCACCAGCCCAGCCAGTGCCGCAGGTTGCCAAACTGTCCCTCGATGCGCTTGCCGCGCGGGCGAAACGGAATGCTGCGGATCAGCCGCCCGGCCTCGGGCATGCCGCGCGCGTCGTCCAGGCCGAACTGCTGCCCGGTGAGCGTGGCCAGGTGGCCCCAGGCGGCGATCATGTCGTCCCACTGGTATTCGCTGCCGTTGTCGAGGTAGAGGCGCTTGGGCGAGCCAAACGGCGCGGTTTCGCACATCCGCGCAAAACTCGCCGCCACCTGCTCGCGCCGCACGCCCTCGCCTTTGTCGGTGAGATACAGGTCGATCCACAGCCAGTTCGTGCCTACGTCGTGCCACGAAATCATGCGGGCATAGGCGGTACTGCCGTCCGGGCGCAGCACCGGAATATCCAGCGGGCTCACGTCGCCACACACCAGATCGCCCGGCCCATACCCCGCCGCCGTGCGCCGCACCGGCGTGAGGTTGCGGTCATACACGCCCTTGCCGTCGCGCAGCGCCTTGCCCGCTACGCGGAACACCTGCCCCTCGGCCTCCACCCAGCGGCGCGGGCACGGCAGTTGCAGCAGCCGGGCGATGAGGGGCTGCGGGCAGCCGCTCTCATAGAGGGAGCGCCCCAGCGCCGCCGTGGCCTTGATCCAGCACTGCCGGGCGCTGGGCGCGCCGCCCACCCAGGCTTGCCGCACGGTCTGGCGCAGCCGGTCGGCCAGCGCCGCAGCATCGTCCGCCTCGGCCCAGGCCGCGAGCGTGGCCGCGCACCAGGCCTCCCATTCGCCGCTGATGAGTTTGCGTTCAGCGCCACGGTCGCTCCGCGTGCCCAGGCGCAAGAGCGAGGCCATGCCGCCGTCGCGCAGACGGGCTTCTAGTTTGTAGACCTGCTGGAATGTCACGCCAAGATCGGCGGCGATGCACTCGGCCATCGCCCGCCGCCCAGGATGCCGCGCAGGCAGCGCCACCAGCGGCGCGAGCAGCTTCTGGATGCGCTGCGCCCGCTCGGCACGGGCCGCGTCGGCGCCGTCGCGCGGGCGGTAGGTCTCCACCGTGCCGATCAGGCGGCGGTCGGCTGGGGTGTCCACGTCTAGGGAGAGCGCACCCGCGCCGGTGGCCGCCGGGCTGGATTCAGCGGGAGAGGGCAGACCCGCCGGGATGCGCTCACCGCAGACGACGGGCGGGGGAAAAGGCGCTACATCTGGCGTAGCGGCAGCCGCTTCGGCGGCGCGTCTTGCAAGTTCAGCGTTCATGATCTGCCGGATTTCGTGTTGTTCGAGGGCGATGCGCACGTCCTGCGGCAGGGCGTCGGCCTCATACAGCCGCCGATACCCGCCCCGGCACGGCGCCGAGGTGTAGGGCCAGGATTCGCGGGCGGCACGGCGGCGGATGCTGCGTTCTGTGACGCACATCGACGCTGCGATGGCCGCAGAGTCGATGTTTGTCATTCGACGATGCCGTCTTTCATGCCCAGCAGCACCGCTGCCTTATGCGCAGCGCCGCGACGCCCGATCACGCGGCCTTGCAGGAGGGCATACACGATGCCCGGTGAGACGCCGATGTCACGCGCCACAGAAGGAATGCTTTTCCCTCTGCGGTTCAGATCCTTCACCACCTCCTCGGCGGTCTTGATTGGCTTTGTCGATTGCATTGCGTTTCGTGTAAATTCGTACAACATGGCGCAATATTAAGTTCGTCGATTGACGAAGTCAACAGCCGATCGACAACTTTATTTTGTCAATTCGCCGATCGCCTATGTCCGTCCGGCTTCCAGAAGCGCTTGAGAGGATCAATTCAATGAAATCAATCACTTATCGCGTCCGACTTGTCCGACTTGTCCGACTTTCGGCTGTCCGGCTTTCAGCGCGAAAGCTCCAACTAAGCCGGACATGGAACTGAACGACAGGATCAAGGCGTGGCGTCATGCGCTTGGTTTGACGCAGGATGAGTTCGCCCGGAAAGCTGGCATGTCGAAAGCCTCTCTTGTTGGCTACGAGGTCGGCCAACGCAAGCCGGGGAGCGAAGCCCTGGCCGCCATCGCCCGCACCGGGGCGAACATGACGTGGCTGCTCACAGGGGAAGGCGAGATGGTGTCCAAAGAGCTGAAAACCCAGCAAATACGCGCCTTCCAGACCGATGCTGTATTCCGTCAACTGGAAAAGATCGGTGAGCTTTTAGACGCCTTGCCGGAGCACAAGCGCACCGACCTACTCGCGGAGTTCCTCTCGCGCGCTGAAGACGCGGCAGAGTTCATAAGCGTGGTAAGGCAGATCAATGAGCTGCGCGCCGCGCAAAAAAAATCCGCCTGACCGGCGGCCTTGAGCGCGTTTTCCCCCTGTTTCTTTTCGCCTCGAATGTGCGCACGGCCCCTTCAGCCGCTGCGCGGCACGCTCCCGCGTGTTTTTTCTTGTTGTATCAATCACTTACCGCAATTTCCCGCCTCATCCCTCCCCTTCCCACCTCCCGTTTTCGCCTCGTTCTACTTCGCCTCTAATCTTTTCAATTCCAGCGCGCGCAGCGGACTTTGTTAGTATGTCTGTTTTTCCGAAAAGCAGTGCGATGGCTTTCATGTGCACTGCCTGAAAAAAACGTGGCCAGGTAGCTCAGTTGGTAGAGCA
>JAFGXB010000055.1 GCA_016936875.1 Burkholderiaceae bacterium
CATTGCCCAGCAACACCGAGGCGCGGTTGGCCAGCACTTCGTTCATATTCATATTGGTCTGCGTGCCCGAGCCCGTCTGCCACACGGCCAGCGGAAACTCGTCGGGATAGCGCCCGGCGATGACTTCGTCCGCCGACGCGATGATGGCTTGCGCGGTGCGCAGGTCGAGCCGCCCCAAATCGGCATTCACGCCAGCGCAAGCGCGCTTGACCAGCGCCAGCGCGCGGATGAACTCCTTGGGCATGCGCTCGGTGGAAATGGCGAAATGCTGCAAGGAACGCTGGGTTTGCGCACCCCACAGATGCGCTTCGGAGACTTCAATGGGGCCGAAGGAATCGGTCTCGATGCGCATGCCCTGCGCGGGTTCGATCAAGTGCAGCGCGTTGTCGGTGTTCATAAGATGCTCCAGCGAAGGTTTCCGCTGTTGTAGTCCTTGCGCCCCAACATTGCCACCGGCGCAGTTGTGACGGCGCATTGCATCAAAGCGCCTATGTCATGTCTGGCAATGTGTGTTGCGGCTAGATACTGATGTCAGCTTGACCGGTGCCGTGGCGCACTCCTAGACTGCTTGCACAACAACGGCGATGGAGTTCGCCAAAACCGCGCGGGGCCGCCCCCAAGCTGATGACTCCTACCTGCCGCAAGCCGCCGTGTCGGCTTGCGTTCCAAGACAGGGAGGAGCGATGCGCGGTGATCTCATCTTGCAGCAAGTGTGTCAGGTGCTGGCCATCGTGCTGCTCTCGCCTTTGCTGCACGGCTTCATCGCCACGATGGAAGAAAAAGTGCAGCGCGGCCAAGGCCCCAGCATCTTTCAGCCCTACCGAGATCTGTTCAAGTGGTTCCGCAAAGAAATTGTGGTGCCGCAGACGGCCTCGTGGATTTTCTGGGCGGCGCCCATCGTGGCGTTCTCGGCCATGCTCACGGTGCCCATCCTCATTCCGGTGCTGACCAACTATCCGCTGCCGCTCTCGGACATGGGCGACATTCTGGGCGGCGGCCTCATCCTCACCCTGGGCGGCTTCGCCATTCTGCTGGCCGGGCTGGACAGCGGCCACCCCTACGGCGGCCTGGGGTCGAGCCGCGAAGCCATGCTCGCCATCCTGGCCGAGCCCACACTGATCATGGTGTTCGTCGGCATCACCTTGCTGGCGCAGGCCATGCTGCCCTTCGTGGTCAACCATCTGCTGGTGGCGCAGCCCGCGGTGTTCTGGAGCCCGGCGCACTTGTTTCTGGTGGCGGCGTTTTTCATTTTGCTCACGGTGGAAACCGAGCGCCTGCCGATCCATTCGAGCATCCACTACGAGATCTACATGATCGGCGAGGCGCGCATCCTCGAATACTCCGGCCCGCTGCTGGCGCTGCTCAAGTGGGCGTCGTGGATGAAGCAGGCCATCCTCTACACCATCTTCCTCAACGTGCTCACCCTGCCCTGGGGGCTGTCGATCCAGGGCACGGCGCTTGGCATTCTGGGCGCCACCCTCGCGCTGCTGGCGAAGTGGGCGCTGGTGGCGCTGATCATGGTGTTCGTCGATACCGCACAGTCGCGGCTGCGCTTCTATCGCTACCAGGAGCCGCTGGCGCTGTCTTTTCTGATGGCGATTCTCGCCATCGTGGCGCGGCAGGTGTGAGGAGCATGACGCCATGTTGATCTTCCACCTCGGCGGCGTGCAGGCGTCCCTCTTCAGCCTGCTGGTCATCATCGCCCTCATCCTGGCCTTTGTGATGCTGGGCTCGCACTGGATCAAGAACCACATCCTGGCGTTCGCCGCGGAGTCTTGGGTGATTGCCGCGCTTTCGCTGTCCATCGGCATCACGGGCCACTACCCCGAGTTGATCTTCATCGCCGCGCTCACCGCCTTGTTTCGCGGCACCCTGCTGCCGTATCTGCTGGTACGCATCGTCAACGGTCTGGGGCAGAACCGCGAGTTCACGCCCTTGCTGCAACCGGCGTCGAGCATCGTGCTCGGTGGCTTTCTGGTGTTGTTCTCCTACGCCGTGGCGGAGAAGCTGGGCGTGCGCATGAATCTGGTGGACAACATCGCGGTGCTGGCGCTCACGGCCATGTTCAGCCTCAAGCTCATCGGCTTTCTCATGCTGGTGCTGCGGGCGGAGGCGGTGAGTTCCATTCTCGGGCTGTTGGTGATCGAGAACGGCATTTTTCTCGGCTCGCAGATTCTGGTGCCGGGCATGCCCCTGCTGCTGGAAATGGTGATTCTGTTCGACCTGCTGATCGTCGTCTCGACCTTCGGCATGCTCATCCGTTACCTGCACAAGGAAGTGGGCACCACGAGCAGCCGCGAACTCACGCGGCTGGTGGGGTGAAGCCATGATCTGGAACGCGCTCTATGCCATCTGGATCGTCACCGCGCTGGCGATGGTGGGTAGCTGGATCTCGCGCCGCAGCCGCGTGGCCGAGGCGCTCAACCTGGCAGCGGCGGTCATCGACTTCGTGCTGGTCGTGGTGCTGCTCATCGCCACGCCAAGCCAGCCCATCACCGCGCTGAACCACTACCTGCTGCTCGACGCTTTCGGCGTGTGGGTGCTGTTCTGCCTGGCCATCGTCTACCTGCTGGCCAGCGTGTACGCCATCGGCTATATGCGCTGGATGCATGGCGAGCAGGCGCGGCTGCACCGCTTCTACGCGCTGTTTGCGGCGTTCGCGCTGACCATGTTCTTCGCTCCGGCGCAGAACAATCCGGGGCTGTACTGGATTGCCATCGACCTCACCACCATCGTCAGCGCCTTTCTGGTGGGATTTCAGCGCGCGCCCGAGAGCATTGAGGCGGCGTGGAAATACATCGTCATCGTCTCCGCCGGTCTTGGTCTGGCGCTGCTGGGCACGGTGCTGTTTTACTGGGCCGGCACCTTCATTCTCGGCCCGGTGTACGCCATGACCTGGGCCAATCTCGCGCACATTGCGCCCAAGGCCGAACCACTTTTGCTGCTGCTGAGCTTTCTGCTGGTGCTGGTGGGTTTCGGCACCAAGGTGGGCCTGGCGCCGATGCACACCTGGCTGCCCGACGCGCACAGCGAAGGCCCGGCGCCGGTGTCGGCCATGCTCTCGGGCGCGCTGCTGAACTGCGCCATGCTGGGCATCGTGCGCTACTTGCACATCCTGCAGGGCACGTCCATCGAGGCCACGGCGCGTACCGCGCTGGTGGTGCTGGGCGCGTTCAGTCTGCTGGTGGCGGCGCTGTTCATCAGCCGCCAGACCATCATCAAACGTCTGGCCGCGTATTCCAGCGTGGAGCACATGGGCGTCATCGCGCTGGGCTTTGGTTTCGGCGGGCCGCTGGGGGTGATTGGTGCGCTGTATCACATGCTCAACCACTCGCTCACAAAGTCGCTGGTGTTCTTCGGCGCGGGCAACATGATGCACGCTTACGAGAGTAAGGACATCGGCAAGATCCGCCGCGTGCTGCGCTTCTTTCCGCGCAGCGGCGCCATCTGGCTGGCCGGTGCCGTGGCCATTACCGGCGCGCCGCCGTTCGGGCTGTTTCTGTCGGAACTCACCATCCTGCGCGGCGGCATGCAGAGCGCCAACCCCTGGGCGGTGTGGTGGATGGCGGTGCTGCTCATTGTCATTTTCATCGGCTTCCTCAACCAGTTCCGCGCCATGTATTTCGGGCCGCGACCGGAGCACGCCCCGCATCTGAAACTGGGCTTCGTGCATGTCGCGCCAATGGCCGTGGCGCTGGCCGCCATTTTGCTGCTCGGCCTGTGGTGGCTGCCGCCGATCTGGGATCATCTGGCGGCCATCGCCACACAACTGGGAGGGGTGTGAGATGCAGAATTGCGACTCCATCCGCCTGAACCCGTCCGAGCTGCAGGCCGCCGCCGACAGCCTGCTCACCGAGTTGGGCGACACACCCAGCGCCCATGGCCGCATGCAGATGGCCTACGCCTGCGGCTGCGCAGACGGCGGCGTCGAGGTCATTTACCTGCTCAGCCAAGGGGCGAACCAGCCCTACAAACTCTGGCGCGTGCGGCCCGAAGACCGCACCCTCCCCTCGCTGGCCAACAAGCTGCCGCTGCTGGGCTGGTACGAGCGCGAGATGATGGATCTGTACGGCCTGCGCTTCGACGGCCACCCCGAGCCCAACCCCCTGGTGCTGCACGAGGGCGAGCCGCGCGAGCCCGCGCCACTGTCTAAGCGCTTCGATGCGCAGGCCGCCGCACTCGACTACTCGCCGCAGCCGCCCATCGTGCCGCAGGTGCTCGGCCCCGACATTCAGCGCCTGCCGTTCGGCCCGGTGCGGGCCGACATTGTGGAGTCGGCGCAGTTCCTGTTCTTCTACATCGGCGAAGGCATCCTGCACTTTCACCCGCGGCTGTTCTACAAGCACCGGGCGATGGAGGCGCGGTTTCAGGCGCCCCCAGAAGATGGCGCTGCCATCTTCGCCCCCCGAGGGGGACAAGGAAACTTGGGGCGGCCCGGCGTTTCATTGCCAGGCATCGCATTGCGCGCGGGCGCGGTGCTGGCCGAGCGCGTCAGTGGCATCGACTCGGTGGCGCACGCCCTGGCCTATGCGCAGGCGGTGGAGGGGGCGATGGGTTGGCGCGCTCCATCGCGGGCGCGTTATCTGCGCGTCATCCTGGCCGAGCTGGAGCGGCTCTACAACCATCTGCACTACCTCGGCCACCTGTCCAAGACCACCACGCTCAAGGTTGGCGAGGCCGAAGGCCATTTGCTCGAAGAGCGCCTCAAGCAGATCAACGCCAAGCTCACCGGCAGCCGCTTGCTGCGCGGCCTCATCACTCCCGGCGGACTGCGCCGCGACCTCGACATTTCCGGCCTGGACAAGGCGCTCGACACCATCACTGACCCCATCGACCGCTACCTGCAGCGGCTGGAGAACACCCGCAGCCACCTCGACCGGCTGATGACCACCGGCGTGCTGCCGCGCCAGGTGGCTTTCGACCAGGGCGCCACCGGCCCGATCGAGCGCGCCAGCAACCTCGACCGCGATCTGCGCCGCGACCATCCCTATGCCCACTACGCGAAGGTGCGCTTCTCCGTGCCGGTGCAACAGGGCGGCGACGCGCATGCGCGCTCGCTGGTCCGCATGGAGGAAATCCGCGAGTCGCTCGCCATCATTCGCCAGACCATCGGCCGCACCAAGCCCGGCGAAGTGCTGCGCTTCGATGTGATGGAAGACCCCGATCCGCAGGGCGAAGGCCTGGGTTGGGTGGAAGCCACGCGCGGCGGCCTGCTGTACGCCGTGCATCTCAGCGCAGACCGCACCCGGCTGCGGCGCGTGAAAATCAAGGAGCCGTCGTTCTCGAACTGGCGGGTGTTTCCGTTCACCGTGGAGGACAGCAACATGATGGATTACGCCATCAACGAAGCCAGCTTCGGCCTGTCCATCGCCGGTGCCGATCGCTGAAAAGGGAGGCAAGACATCATGCCCGTCTGGACCTGGTTTGGCCTGCAAAAAGGCCGCGCCACCACCCCCTGGCCAGAACGCCCCGGCCCCGATGGACAGGACGGCGTGCTCGGCCTGCCGCGCTTCGACGCAGCGCGCTGCACAGCCGAACAGACCGGCTGCGCCGATTGCGTCGCGGCCTGCCCCGCATCCGCCATCACCCACCACGCGGCAGGCGCGGTGCAGCTCGACTACGCCCGCTGCGTGGGCTGCCAGCTCTGCACCGAGGTCTGCCCGCACTCTGCGTTCACCATCAGCCATGACTGGGCCTTCGGCGTGCGCGACAAGGCCGATCTGGTGAACCTGGGCAGCGGACAAAACTCTCCACCAGAGGCAGAGGCCCACGAAGCCGAACTCGCGCAAGCCCTCAAAGGCTTTGGCCGCAGCCTGCACATCCGCCATGTGGACGCCGGTTCCTGCAACGGCTGCGAAAGCGAGCTGCAAGCCCTGCTCAACCCCTTCTACAACCTGCACCGCCTGGGCATTTTCTTCACACCCTCGCCGCGCTTTGCCGACCTGCTGCTGGTCACCGGCCCGGTGACTGCCGCCATGCGCGAGCCGCTGCTGCGCACCTATGAGGCCATGCCGCAGCCGCGCTGGGTCATGGCCGTGGGCACTTGCGCCACCGGCGGCGGCACGAACGGCGGCGGCTACGCCTGCCATCAGGGGCTGGACGGCATCCTGCCGGTGGACGTATGGCTGCCGGGCTGCCCGCCCAACCCGGCCGCGCTGATCGACGCCCTGCTCCTGCTGCTGCGGCGCAGCCCGCAGCGGGTGCATGGAGGCCTCCATGAACCTGCCTGACACCATCACGCTGTGGGCCTTCGGGCTGGCGGCGCTGGCCTGGGTGCTGGCGCTGCTGGCCGATCTGTTCGTCGGCACCGCACTGCCCCGGCTGCTGCTCGCGGCTGGCTGCGCGCTTGCGGCGCTGGGCGCGCTGTGGGGCCTGCCCGGCGGCAGCGCGGGCCAGGCCATCCTGCCGTTTGGCGATGCGTCCGTGCTGTTCCACCCCGACGCCGCCGCGCTGTGGCTGATGCTGCCCGCCTTGCTGCCCGCCTTCTTCGCCAGCCTGCTCGGCGGCACGGCGCACGCGCGCGGCTGGGCCGCGGGCGCGGCACTCTCGCTGCTCGGCGCGCTGGGCGTCTATGGCCTGCAGGACGGCGCGAGCTTTCTCATCGCCTGGGAGCTGATGGGCTTTGGCGGCGCGCTGATGCTGCTGGCCGACCATCGCAGCGTGCAGGCCGGACGCGACAACCTGTTCATGCTCGCCCTGCTTGAAGTCGGCGGCGTGGCGCTATTGCTCGCCGTGCTCATGCTGGGCCAGAGCCTCGCCTTCGGCAGCTACGCGCTGCAGTGGACGCAGTGGGGCGTGGCCTCCGCCTTTTTCCTCGGCCTTCTGTGGCTGGTGGGCTTTGGCGCCAAGCTCGGACTGCTGCCGTTTTACGAGTGGTATCCCGGCGCCTATGGCAGTGGCAGCGGCGCCACCGGCGCGCTGATGTCGGGCGTGGTGATGAATGCCGCCTACTTCGCCCTGGGCCGCGCCCTGCTGCAATGGATGGGCAGCCCGCCCTGGCTCGCGGCCTTTGGCGTGACGGTGCTCGCAGTGGGCACGTTCACCGCGATTCTGGCCATTCTCTACGCCTTCCAGCAAAGCGACTGGCGGCGGCTGCTCGCGTTTTCTTCCACAGAAAACGCCGGTGTGGCGGTGACGGCACTGGGCGCGGCGCTGGTGTTCCGCGCGGGTGGACAGAACATGCTCTCGGCGCTGGCCTGGACGGTCGGCATGCTGCACCTCATGGGCCACAGCCTGGCCAAGGGCACGCTGTTTCTCAGCGCCGATGCCGCCGCCGCGCTGCAGGGCAACCATCATCTGCGGCAGAACGCCATCCTGCGCCATGCGCCGCTCACCCTCGGCCTGGGCGCGGTGTTCGGCGCCATGAGCCTTGCCGCCATGCCGCCCACCGCCGGTTTTGTGAGCGAGTGGTATCTATTTCAAAGTCTGTTCCACGACTTCACCCTCAAGACCGACGGCTCGCGCATCGCCCTGGCGCTGGCCGGGGCCGGCATGGCGCTGACCGCCGCCATTGCGCTGGCCACCATGGTGAAGTTGTTCGGCGTGGGCCTGCTGGGGCAAAACGAAGAACACGCCGCGCAGCACCGCAAACATCAAACCGCGCTCACGCCCTTGCAGCGCTGGGCCGTGCTCATCACCGGCCTGGCCGTACCCGCGTTTGCGGTCAGCCTGGTGTTCTGGCTGCCGCAAATGGCCGCATCGGCCTGGCCCGCCCCGCAGGCACCCGCGCAGATGACGCACGACTGGCTGCTGGTGCCGCTGTCGGCCGGGTTCGCCTTCATCTCCCCGGCCATGCTGGTGATCGCCGTACCGCTGCTGGCCCTCATTCCGCTGGCGCTGGTGTGGAGCCGCAGGCGCTTTCCCGTACGCCGCGCGCCGCTGTGGTGTGGCGGCGAAGACTACGCGGCTCACGCCGGAGCGACCACCGCGCTGTCGTTCTCCAATGCGCTGCGGGTGTTCTACAACTTCGTTTACCGCCCGCGCAACGCGGTGGCGCGTCAGTTCGAGGGCAAGCCGTATTTCCTGAAAGAATTGCAGTTCGATTATTCCCAGGCGCCGCTGTTCGGGCCGCTGCTGTTCACCCCCGCCGTGCAGGCGGTGCAATGGCTGGCGCGCAAATTGCGTTTCCTGCAGAACGGTCTGATGAACGCCTACCTCGCTTACATCGGTGTGCTGCTGCTCGTCGTTTTCGGCTTGGTGCTGGTGTGGAGTCCGGCTTAAGCTTTTTTGGGCTGCGCCTCGTGGCGCGGCAGTTCTTTCATCGCCAACATTCTGGATGTTTCGCATGACCTATTTATTCATCGCCATTTTTGCCACCCTCGGTGCGTTCGCGCGCTACGGCCAGAGCATCGTCGTTCAAAACGTCCTGGGGCGCTCCTTCCCCTTTGCCACGCTGTCGATCAACATCCTCGGCTCCTTCCTCATGGGCTTTCTGTTCTTTGAAACCCTGGAGCGCATCAACCTCAGCCCCGAGCTGCGCACCGGCATTCTCACCGGCGGCCTGGGGGCCTACACCACCTTCTCGACCTTCTCGCTGGAATCGCTCAACCTCATTGAAAACGGCGAAATGGTGAAGGCCGGGTTGTATATCGGCGCCTCCGTGGTGCTGTCCGTCGCGGCGGCCCTTTTCGGCGCCTATCTGTCACGCAATATGGGAGTCTCGACATGAGCGCCAAAACCATCACCCTGGTTCGCATCTACATCAAAGAGGGCGACAAGGACGAGAGCCACCACGATTTGATGCGCTCGATTTTCAAGCTACTGCACGAACAGCACAAAGTGCATGGCGTGACCGTGTTTCGCGGCGTGGCCGGCTTTGGCAGCAAGGGCGAGGTGCATGCCGACGACCTGCTGCGCCTGAACGTGCATCTGCCGTTGGTGCTGGAGTTTTTCGACGAGCCAGAAGTGGTCGACGCCGTGCTGCCGCGCATTCAGGAGATGGTGCCGGCGGGCCATATCGTCTATTGGTCAGCGCAGTGCGGCTGCAACTGAAGGCGCGATTTTTACTGACGTCCTTGCGGTCCGGCGCTGCGCTGGACCGCTTTTTTCCTCTGTCAACAGGCACGACATCGCTTGCACAATCAAAATGAATCCTTCCCAACACGTGGCAGTCTGGATCGACCATAACGAAGCACATGTATTTTTTGTCGACCCGGCGCATGTGCGTGAATCCATCGTGCATTCGCCGCATCCGCATCAACACCTGCACCACAAGGCCAACACCATCGGTGCCGGCAAGGTGCAGGAAGATCAGCACTACTACCACGCGGTGGCCGAGTCGCTCAAAGATGCGCATGAAATCCTGATCACCGGCCCGGGCCAGGCCAAGCTCTGGCTGATGAAACACCTGCATCATCATGACCCTGCGGTGTTCGAGCGCGTGATTGCTGTGGAAACGGTGGATCATCCCTCGAACAATCAGCTCGTCGTCCATGCCCGGCATTACTTCGATGTCACCGATCGCCGACTGATCTGAAGTCGGAAAAGCGCCATGGGCGAAGTCACTCTGCTGCACTACTGCACCTGGTGCTTCGCCGAGATTCCGGCGGGCACAACAATCTGCCCGGATTGCGGCACCAATCTGGACGACTACGCGCGTCACACCCCCTATCAGGACCGGCTGATTCACGCGCTCCATCACCCTTTGATCGAGACCCACATTGCCGCCATCCTCGCCCTGTGCAAACAGGCCGACCCGAAAACCATCAACGCCTTGACCGACTGCGCACTGGAGCATGACGGCGACGTGATCGAGGGACTGGAGATTCTGCACAGCCTGTCGCTGATGCCCACTGGATCCCCACTGAAGGCCGCACTGCAACGCCTGGCCAGCGATCACCCCGCGCACGCTGTGCGCATGCATGCGGCGCGACAACTTGAGAGTCGGTTTACCGAAACCTCCTGAGTGCCCTCAGGCCAGTCGCTGCGCGTCAGGCTGGCGCATCAGGGCCGAACACTTCAGCGTACAGATCGGCGCCATAGCTGGTCTGCAGCGCGGCCGCAGCCTCCAGCCTGAAGCTGCGGCTGCCGTCATCGCGGCGTTCGGCGCGCAGCATGCATACGCGGTCGGCGTCTTGCTGCGCAAGCCGCCTGGCGGCATCGAACAGATGCGTGACCAGCGCCACCTTGATGCCGCGCTGGCGTAGCGCATCCACCACTTGCAGCAAGAGCTCCGAGCCTTCGCGCGCGTTGGTCGAGGCGAAGGACTCGTTGGACAGCCACAGCGCGCCGGGCTGGATGGCCTCGGCAATGGCCCGCATGCGGGCGAGTTCCTCGTCGAGCTTGCCGCCCTGCAACTCGGCATCTTCCTCACGCTTGTAGTGGGTGAACACGCCGCGGGCCAATGCGCCGTCAAAAGACTGCGCCGCGACGAACAGCCCCGCGTGCAGCATGATCTGGGCCAAGCCGACCGAGCGCAGAAAGGTGGACTTGCCACCCTGGTTCGCTCCGGTCACGGCCACCAGGGTCTTGCCGTCGGCATTGAGCGCATTGCCCACCGGGGCGCGCTGCAGGGTGAGCGCCAGAGTGGGATCGCACAGCGCTTGCGCGTTCAGGTGCAGGGTGCCGATGGGCTGGAACGTCGGCATGCACACCGGCACGTCGAGCGCGGACAGCCCCTGGTGCAGATTGAGGCAGGCGACATAAAACCCGAGTTCGGCGCGCAGCAGTTCAAAAAAACTCAGCACATGATCGGTGGCCTGCGCCATGGCGTTGGCCACGTCGTTCAGACCCCGGTCGACCAACGCGCTCAAGGCCTGCGCACCGGCCTCGTCGCGGTCTGGCAGGCGGAAAGTGAATTCAGGCGGCGCCTTGTGCAGCAGACGTGCGAGCCAGCCGGGACGGCTGCCATTACCGGCGTGCAGCACATAGTTCTTGCCCACATTGCCTGGCCCGAGGTTGGCGCTGAACAGCTCGCCGTGGCGAAACCGCAGGGTTTCGAGGTGCTGCTGTACTTCGTTGAAATAGTCGTCACTGATGTCGTGCTGCAGACTGGCGAACAAAGTGCCGAACGCCTCGGAGCGAAAACTACCGCGCAGGCTGTCGGCCTGTTGCCGCAGGCGGCGCAGGTATTGCGCAAAGGTCTGCAGCAACTCCACCGCGCCGCGCAGGTTGAAGCTGGGATAGCGGCCGAACAGGCCCAGCCCGAACAGATGCTTCTTGCGGCTGTCAATGGCCTCGACCACCAGGGCGTAGAGCGCACGCACCTGCTCGGGGTGATCGAGCGCGTCGCGCAGTGCGCCCTGCCGGTAGGCGATGATGCGGGCGTCGCCCGCGTCGCAGGCGGCCATGAGCATGCGGGCGGCCACGTCGCGCAGGAATCCATCGTCCTGGCCCATGACGGCCAGCAGGGTGCCCACCTCCAGGTCCTGCGCCACCTCGGGCGATTGCGGCGGTGGCTCGGCCTTGGGGTCGAAGTCGCGGTCTGGAAACAGCAGGTGCGCTTTCACGCCGCAATCCTTTGCAGCAACTGGTCGCGGGTGACGCCGAACTTGTGTGCCAGCGCCAGCGCGTAAGACTGGCCGTCGGCCGGCTTGCGCACCACCTTGAAGGTGCGAATGGTGGGGTCTTGCGCATCGACCGTGCCGACCATGCTGACGGTATGCGCGTCGAAGGTGGAGAGTTCATCGAGGAAGGTGACGAACACGCAGGCCGCGCCAATGGCGGAGAGCCGCGCCATGATGCGCCGCGCCAGCCAGAGCGCGTCGTCCAGCGTGGTGGAGGAAAAGATCTCGTTCATCAGCACCAGGCTCTGTGGCGTGGCGGACTTCAGAATGCGGTGCATGCGCACCAGATCGTCCTGCAGTTTGCCGCGCTGGTTGTTGATGTCTTCCACCCGTTCAAAGTGGGTGAACAGGCGGTCGCACAACAGCAGATTGGCGCTGCGCGCAGCCACCGGCAGGCCCAGGGCGGCGATGTGGTGCAACTGGCCGACGGTGCGCGCCAGCGTGGTCTTGCCGCCGTGGTTCGGCCCGGTGACCACCAGCATGCGTTCCTCGCCCCACAGCGCAAAATCGTTGCACACCACGGGCTGCTGCGCCTCGACGCACTGCCGCGCCAGCTCCATGTCATAGGCGTCGTGGACGTCGATGTGGCCCGGCTCGGCGCGCAGCGTGGGAAAGCACAGCGGCAGCCCGGCGCGCACAAAGCGCTGAGTGAAATCAATCCAGCACAGAAACCAGGGGAGTTCGCGGTCCAGCCGCAGAACGCGGGCGTCGGCATAGTCGTCCTGCGCACGGCGAAACCGGGCGAGGCGACCGAACACCTCGGGGTGCAGCAGCGCCACGCGGTCGAGAATTTGCCCTTCCACATGATTGAGCCCGGAAGCCGGGGTGAACTGCGCGCGGTAATCCTTCACCTCTCCCTGGCGAAAGCGGGCGAAGGTGTCGGC
>JAFGXB010000056.1 GCA_016936875.1 Burkholderiaceae bacterium
CCACCGCGTTCTGCGCAACACCTATGCGCTGCTGGCGCTGACCCTCACATTCAGTGCGGCCGTGGCGGCAGTGAGCGCAGCGCTCAAGCTGCCGCATCCCGGCATCATCATCACGCTGGTGGGCTACTTCGGCCTGCTGTTCGCCACCTACAAGCTCAGCAACAGCGTCTGGGGCCTCGGCGCGGTCTTCGCCCTGACCGGCTTCATGGGCTACACGCTGGGCCCCATCGTCAACCATTACCTGGCCATGCAGGGCGGCGGCGAGATCGTGGCCATGGCCTTCGGTGGCACCGCGCTGATCTTCTTCGGTCTGTCGGCTTGGGTGCTGACCAGCAAGCGCGACTTCAGCTTCATGGGTGGCTTCCTGTTTGCCGGCATGATCGTGGCGTTGCTGGCGGGCTTGGCGGCGGTGTTCTTCCAGATGCCCGCGCTGTCGCTCACGGTGTCTGCCGCGGTGGTGTTACTGATGTCGGGCATGATTCTGTTCGAAACCAGCCGCATCGTGCATGGCGGAGAGACCAACTACATCCTCGCCACGGTGAGTCTTTTCGTGAGCATTTTCAACCTGTTCACCAGCCTGCTGCAGTTGCTGGGCTTCGTGAACAGCAACGACTGAGGATACTGCGATGAACTGCCCGCATTGCGTCGACACCACGTTGGTCATGACGGAGCGCCACGGCATCGAAATCGACTACTGCCCGAAGTGCCGCGGGGTCTGGCTCGACCGCGGCGAGCTCGACAAGATCATCGAGCGCGCCGCTGCGGCAGACTCTGCCCCGACCCAGCGTGCGGCTGGCTTTGCCGAACCCCAGCCTGTTCAGCAGCCTTTTCAGCAGCAGCCGGCTTACTCCCGGCCGCACCACCAGCCGGACTTCGACGACAGTGATTTTGGCAAGCGGTCCTACGACCCGCGCCAGGGCCAGCAGCCCTACAAAAAGCGCAAGTCGCTGCTGTCCGATCTGTTTGATTTCGATTGACACATTAAGGCGCTCCAGCCGTGTCATTGTTCGGGGGCTACGGCCCCCTTTTTTCTGTCTTGGTCCTTCTGCAGCGGTTTCCTTATGGATATGTTGAACTCATTGTTTCTCGGTCACGCCGTCTGGCTTTGGCTGGTGTTCGGTGGCGTGGTCGTCACCCTGCTGGCGCTCGATCTTGGGGTGTTGCACCGCGATGGCGGCGAGATCAGCGTGACGGAGAGTCTGTGGCTGTCCGCGGGCTATATCGCGGTGGCGCTGGTGTTCGGCGCCTGGCTGTGGTGGCAGGTGGGCGCGCAAGAGGGGATGGATTACTTCACCGCCTACGCGGTCGAAAAGAGTCTGTCACTGGACAATGTGTTCGTGATTTCGTTGGTGTTCACGGCCTTTGCGGTGCCGCGCCAGTACCAGCACCGCGTGCTGTTCTGGGGCATTTTGGGGGTGATCGTGATGCGGGCGCTGCTCATCGGCGCGGGCGCCACGCTGGTCCAGGAGTTCCACTGGATTCTCTACCTGTTCGCCGCCTTCCTGATCTACACCGGGGTGAAGATGCTTTGGGCGGCTGACCATGCGCCCGACCCGATGCGCAACCCGGTGCTGCGGCTGATCCGGCGCCTGGTGCCGGTGACCGAGCAACTGCACGGCAAGGCGTTCTGGGTGAAGCGGCCCGACGCCAGCGGGCGGATGCGCCGCATCGCCACGCCCTTGTTCATGGCGCTGGTAACGGTGGAGTTGGCCGATCTGGTGTTTGCTGTGGACAGCGTGCCGGCGGTGTTCGCCGTCACCTCCGATCCCTTCGTGGTGTATACGAGCAACATCTTCGCCATCCTCGGCCTGCGGGCGCTGTACTTCGCGCTGGCGGCCATTCTGCACCGTTTCGCCTATCTGAAGTACGCGCTGGGGTTGGTGCTGGTGTTCATCGGCGGCAAGATCATTGCGGCCGAATGGATCGGCAAGATTCCGTCAGCCGTCAGCCTGGGTGTGACCTTCGGTCTGTTGGCCGCCGGGGTGCTGTTCTCGCTGTGGAAGACGCGCGGGACGGCAGGATAGGTCAGGCCCGCTGGGCGATGACTTCGAGCAGCGCGGGGCCGTAGGTGTCGCGCTTTTTGTCGCCCACGCCGGAAATGCCGCGCAGCGCGTCCAGGCTGTCGGGGCGGGCGAGGGCGATGGCTTGCAGCGTGGCGTCCGGGAACACCACATAGGCAGGTACCCCATGTTCCTTCGCCGTGGCGGCCCGCCAGGTGCGCAGGTGGGCGAAGAGTTCGGCGTCGGCGCTGGACAGGGATTGCATGGTCAGCCGTGTGCCGCTGGAAGCGGTGCTGCCGTTGCTTGCGCGGCGCTTGCGTTCGGCACCTGGCTCGCGGTGCTTGAGCGTGATGCGCTGCGTGCCCTTGAGCACGGCGCGGCTGGCTTCGGTGAGATGCAGCACGTTGAATTGCGTGGCGTCCACTTCAACGTAGCGCTGCGCTACCAGTTGGCGCAGCAGCAGGCGCCAGTCGGTTTCGCTCAGATCGGCGCCAATGCCGAAGGTGGACAGCGCATGGTGGCTGTGGCGCTCGGTCTTGTCGGTGCGTTTTCCGCGCAGCACGTCAATGATGTGGCTGGCGGCAAAGCTGGTGCCGCTGGACTGGCGACAGCGATAGACCGCAGACAACAGTTTTTGCGCAGACTCTGTGGCGTCGATGAGCTGGGGTGGGTTCAGGCAGTTGTCGCAGTTGCCACAGGGCGTGCTGATTTCGCCGAAGTAGCCCAGCAGGCGCACGCGGCGGCAGTCGGCGGCTTCGGCGAGCGCGAGCATGGCGTCGAGCTTCGCGGTGGACAGGCGCTTGTAGGCTTCATCGGCGTCGGAGAGGTCGATGAGGCGGCGTTGCTGCACCACGTCCTGCAGTCCGTAGGCCATCCAGGCTTGCGCGGGCAGGCCGTCGCGCCCGGCGCGGCCGGTTTCCTGGAAGTAGCCTTCGATTGACTTGGGCATGTCGAGGTGTGCAACGAAGCGCACGTCGGGCTTGTCGATGCCCATGCCGAAGGCGATGGTGGCGACCATGACGATGCCGTCTTCGTCGAGAAAGCGCCGCAGGTGCGCGGCGCGTGTGGCGGACGGCAGTCCGGCGTGATAGGGCAGGGCGCGCAGGTCGTGGCTGGCGAGCATTTGCGCCACTTCTTCCACGGTGTTGCGCGACAGGCAGTACACCACCCCGCAGTCGCGCGGATGTTCGCTGCGGATGAACTGCAGCAGTTGCGCGCGGCCGTCGCGCTTTTCCACCACGCGGTAGCGGATGTTGGGGCGGTCGAAGCTGGAGACAAATTCGGCGCCGTCCTGCAGCAGACGCTGATTGATTTCGTGCCGCGTGGGCGCGTCGGCGGTGGCGGTGAGCGCCACGCGGGGCACGGCGGGCCAGCGTTCGCGCAATACCGAGAGCTGGCCGTATTCCGGGCGGAAGTCGTGGCCCCATTGCGAGACGCAATGCGCCTCGTCGATGGCGAACAGGGCGATGCGCAGATCGTCCAGCAGCGCCATGCCGGATTCGCCCAGCAGCCGCTCCGGCGCCATATAAAGCAGGTCGAGCTCGCCCATGCGCGCGGCGCGCTGCACGGCTCTGGCCTCTGCGGCGTCGAGGGTGGAGTTGAGAAAGGCGGCGCGGATACCCAGCTCGCGCAGTGCGGCCACCTGGTCCTGCATCAGCGCAATCAGTGGTGAGACAACGATGCCCACGCCGTCGCGCAGCAGAGCCGGAATTTGGAAACACAACGATTTGCCGCCGCCGGTGGGCATGAGCACCAGGGCATCGCCGCCTGCGACCACATGGTCGATGGCCTGCGCCTGCAAACTGCGAAACGCGGCATAGCCCCAGACGTGCTGCAGGGCGTCCAGGGCGGTAGGGAACTTCGTGGGCATGGCGCCATTGTCGCAGCGCCGCTGCGCGGCCTGACTGACTTGCTACCTGCGCATCAGCGTGGACTTGCCG